>JBCCEP010000031.1:0-18151 GCA_039030215.1 Pseudomonadota bacterium | reverse complement strand
TTGTGATGTGGGCGACGTTTTCACCATTCCGGCCAATATCGAGAAGACCTTCGACCAGATTACCCGCGCGCATATCGCGCAAGGCTGGCATGGCCACGCGGCCAATGCCCAGTCACCAACATCATCCGGATTTTGACAAGCTCAACATGCGCGGCTGGAAGGCGGTGGAAAAGGAGGCCGAACTCCCTTCTGCCGCCTGGAACAAGGAACGGCAATGGGCATTGCGGATGGGCCTGACCGGTTCGGAATCTCTCACCGACAAATCAATCCCGACCTTTGCCCGGGGTGAACTACCGCATTATGCCGGCATCAACACATTTCTGAAAGCACCCTATGTCGAAGACGTCACCAAGGTTGGTCTTTATGATGCTGCGATCATCGGTGTTCCGTTTGATGGCGGCACAACCTACAGGCCGGGAACGCGTTTCGGACCGCAAGGTGTTCGCAAGATTTCCGCACTCTACACCCCCTATAACTACGAGATGGGCGTCGATCTGCGCGAACAAATGACCCTTTGTGATGTGGGCGACGTTTTCACCATTCCGGCCAATATCGAGAAGACCTTCGACCAGATTACCCGCGCGGTTAGCCATGTTGCCTCTTCCGGCGCGCTGCCGATCATTATAGGCGGGGACCATTCCATCGGCTTCCCCTGTGTTCGCGGTATCGCAGAATGTACGTCAAAGCGTATCGGCATTGTTCATTTCGACCGCCATATCGACATGCAGGAAAAGGACCTCGATGAACGCATGCACACGACGCCGTGGTTTCATGCAACCGACCTGGTCAATGTTCCCGCAGTAAATCTTGTGCAGGTCGGCATCGGTGGCTGGCAAGTACCGCGCGAAGGCGTCGAGATTGCCCGCGAGCGAAACTCCAACATATTCACCATGCGCGACGTCGAGGAACTGGGTCTTGAAGAGACCGCCGCGCGTGCGCTTGAGCTTGCATGGAAAGACGCGGACGCCGTCTATATTTCCTTTGATATCGACAGCGTAGACTGCGGATTTGTTCCGGGCACCGGATGGCCGGAACCTGGTGGTTTCCTTCCACGCGAAGCCCTGGAACTGGTCTCGCTGGTCGCCAAGGAGGGAATATGCGGTCTGGAGGTTGTCGAGGTTTCTCCCCCTTATGACCAATCGGACATTACAGCATTGCTGGCCACGCGCGTCATCGTCGATGTACTCGGCACGATGGTCAGTCATGGCAAGATGGGTGCTCATAAATCCATCATCGACAAGCCCGTCAGCATTCCCGATGGCCCGGATGTCGACGGCCCGGGATGGGGGACAAACGCATGACGACCATCAAGTCTGGAACCGATCATCATCATGATCATGATCACCAATATGATCATGACCACCATCATCATACCGGGCCCGGCCATAATCATGGTCACGACCATCTACACTCACATCTGCATGGCGATAGCGCCCATGAACGGTCTGAGGAAATCAAGGTCCTGACCACTGCGTTCGTCGAAGGGTTTCGTGCTGCTGACGACAAGACCAGTTTCCTGCGGCTGGCAGGCATACCCTTCCATCGGGTCGGCAGCGATGGCCTGAAGATGCACCTCGTCGACGCATCCATCGTGTCAAACTGGCAAATTGGGACCGCTTCGCCAGCTTTCGGTTCTCGGGAGCTTTCCTATCTGCCCTATCCAGGCAATATGGTCACGGAACGCGAAACCATGACCTTTACCTATGTCTCGCTGACGGAACGCTCGGATATCGGCCTTGTAGACCTGCTTGAACTGAGAAACGTTGCCGAGAAGGAAGCCAAATAGACTTCGGCTTTTGGCATTCTATCGTAATCGCCGATATCGGTCCTGAACCTTTCCACAAGGACTAGGAAAACCCCTTGCAGTTCGCTATTATGCGTCTAGTATAACGTTTTACCTAATGATTATACGCGTAAACGAACTGATTATGAGGCGGATCCATGAGACATAGCACCGACCGTATCCTGACAACCCATGTTGGCAGCCTGCCGCGCCCGCACATTCTGCTCGACATGATCAAGGCTCGATTTGCAGGAGAGGAAATCGACTACAAGGCTTATGACGAGCTGATCAAGGATTCCGTCGATGACATGGTTGGCCAGCAGGCGGATACCGGCATCGATATTGTTGCCGATGGTGAAATGTCAAAGCCAGGCCATGCGATCTACATCAATGAACGGCTCACTGGTTTCGAAATGCGCCCCGGACACGATATGGGCTACTACGCGGAAGAAAAGGAAGCCTTTCCTGAATATTACGAAGAATACTTCAATCGCGCCCATCTCGGCGGTGCGGTGGCGCCGACCCATCCGATCTGCTGTGTAGGGGAAATCAAATATATCGGCCATGAGGCGCTGGAAAAGGATCTCGCAAATCTCAAGGCATCTGTCGAAAAACACGGCTGCGATGAAGCCTTCATGCCCTGCGCAGCCGTTACCGGTGTCGGCTTTAACGAATACTATGACAATGAGGAGGAGTATATTTACGCCGTCGCTGATGCGCTGGCAGAGGAGTATAACGCAATAATAGATGCGGGCTTTCTGCTGCAGGTCGACGACCCGTTCCTGCCGCATGTCTATATGGATCGATCCCTCGACGACAAGGCGAGAACTTCCAAGGCGATGATGTATGTTGACGCCGTGAACCATTCAATCAAGGGCATTCCACCGGAAAAGATCAGGTACCACACCTGCTACGGCATCAATCAGGGTCCGCGCATCCACGAGCCAGACTTGCCGATGATGGTCAACGAAGTTCTTAAGGTAAATGCCGGCGCTTATTCCTTCGAAGCCGGCAATCCGCGCCACGAGCATGAGTACCATCTCTGGGAACAGGTTAAATTGCCGGAGGGGAAATTGGTTGTTCCGGGCGTGATCACCCATGCTTCCAGTGTTGTCGAACATCCCGAATATATTGCCGAACGGATCATCCGCTTTGCCGATCGTGTCGGGCGCGAGAATGTCATCGCTAGCACCGATTGCGGATTTTCCAGCCAGGCCATGTATAAGACCGAAGTGGAAAATCGTGTTGTTTGGGCAAAGTTGAAAGCGCTTTGCGACGGTGCAAAAATCGCCAGCGACCGGCTGTGGAACTAATATCTCTCCGCTGCCCGGCAATACCGAATTTTATACGGGAATACTTATGAGTGAGTTGAAAAAAGCCATCGTAACTGGTGCAACGAGCGGCATTGGCCAGAGCACGGTTCAGGCACTGACCGATTCTGGTCGGCAGGTTCTTGCAGTCGGGCGCAGAGCAGACCGCCTCCAAGCGCTGGCGGACAAGACTGGCGCTTCGATTCTGGCAGCGGACGTGCGCGATCAGGAGGCCTTGGAAAGTGCAATTGAAGAATTCGGACCCGACATTCTGGTCAATAATGCGGGCGTAGGCCATGGCATTGACGGGTTGGAAGACATGGACCCTGCCCATATCCAGGAAGCAATTGACATAAACGTCACCGCACCGGTGCAAATAACCGCCGCCGCATTGAAGGGCATGCGAACCAAGGGATATGGTCATGTCGTCAATATCGGCTCGATCGCCGGGCTGCACACTTTGGTTTCGGCACTGTATGGCGGAACCAAGGCCGCGATTCATCTCTTCAGCCAAAATCTGAGATTTGAGCTTGCGGGAAGTGGGATTCGCGTCACCGAAATCTGCCCAGGAAGAGTCGCGAGCGGCTTCTACACCGCAGCCAAGGGCGACCGCGAAAAACTGGACAAGATGAAGGATTCCGGCATTCGCGAACTCCAGCCGGAAGATATAGCTGCTTCAATCCTCTTTGCCATCGATGCGCCAAGTCACGTAAATGTGGCAATGATCGAAGTACTGCCCACAGACCAGGCGATTGGCGGGGTAAAACTGCATTCACCGGGGGAGTGAAATGAAACGACTTGAGGGTAAGACCGCCTTGATAACCGGTGCCGGAAACGGAATTGGAAAGGCTGCCGCGCTCGCTTTCTCGCGGAAAGGCGCAAATATCATTGCCGCTGACTATTTGGAGGAAGCAGCAGCAGCGGTAGTGGAAGAAATATCTGCTTCGGGTGGATCAGCACACGCGGTCAGGGGCGATGTCAGTGATGAAGCCGAGGTTACTGCCATGATTTCTTCCGGCCTTGATCGCTACGCAAACATCGACGTTCTTTTCAACAGTGCCGGGGGCGGCTCGACCAAGGATGGGCCCGTTACCGAACTGGATCTTGACGAATTCTGGCGAACAATCCGGGTCGATCTATACGGCACATTATTGATGTGCCGGAATGTCATTCCGGAAATGGTCAAATCCGGTGGTGGTTCAATCATCAATATTTCTTCGCTTCGTGCCGTAATCGGCACCCATGGCGCTGATGCCTATACGGCCTCAAAGGGCGGCGTGCTTGCGATGAGCCGGGCAATGGCCATGCAATGGGCAGAACAGAATGTACGCGTCAACGTGCTTGCACCAGGTGTCGTGCTGACCGAGCGTGTCGCGGCCTTCATCAAGCCAGACAATCCGATCTATCAGAAATCGCTGCTTGGGCCATCAGACCCCGAAGATGTGGCCAATATGGCCTTGTTTCTTGCCTCTGATGAATCGCGCAAAATTACGGGTACCGTAATGCGCGTCGACGGCGGCGCCAGCATCTACTGAGTGCGAGCTGGTTATTCGTCGGACTCTTTGGTTTCAGGAAAAAACACCATCAGCCCATCGGGATTGACCGGCGGAACCGGCCATTGATGGCCGCGCATAAGTCCGAGGCCACGATTTGGTGCAGACCGGTAGCGCCGATTTGGAAGTCCGACAAGTTCTCCGTCCTTCAGCCAGTCAAGATCCGAACCGTAAAGCGAGTCGATCAGCCGAGCCTTCAGTGAACCCAGGATGTTGTTATGACCAGAACTGGTGGCCAGATCGTTCAATTCGTTCGGGTCTTCCTCGAGGTCAAACAACTGGCAGCGATTTCCGGCCGGATAGTAAATCAGCTTGTGCCGCCCGTCATGGATCATGCGGCAGGCCAGTTCGCCCTCGCCAAACTCGCCATAAAGCACCTCGCGCGGGTCTTCTAACATCGAGCGGCCCGTCACAGTTTCGGGTACATCAATGCCTGCCAGGTCCAGCAATGTTGGCATGACGTCGGCCAGGCAAACCAGGCGATCATCTGTTTTATTAAACCCGACCCGGCCATTTTCCTTTGTACCCAACAGGATCATCGGAATACCGGAGGAACCCTCATAGAAATTTTGCTTGGCCCAAATCCCGTGATCGCCAAGCGATTCACCATGGTCGGAAGTGAACAGAATGATGGTGTTGTCGAGCTGACCCTCTTCTCGGATCGTGCCTATCATGGCTCCGATCTGCTGATCGATCTGGGTACAGAGCGCATAAAAGTGCTTCTTCGCCCAGCGTGCTTCGACATCCGTCAGCTGGTAACGGCTTTGGAAAGCCTGCAGCATGACCGGCAAATCGTCGTCGTCACACCAGTTTCCCCAGACGGATTCGTCCATCTCTACGTCGTCATAATATTTCAGGAACCGGTCAGGCGGCACCAGGGGCGGATGAGGATGGCGATAACCCACATACCAGAAAGAAGGTCGTTTCGGATCGCGTCGCCGGATAATCCGGCACATGGTATCGGTTGCCCAGTTGGTGGCATGCACCTCTTCGGGCAGATGCCAGCTTGTGGCATGATAACCATTATTGGAAATCCCGTGCCCGAATTGCTGGCCGACATAACCCTTGTCGCCCAGGAAGATCTCATAGTCGTCGGTCACGCCATGATGGGTGCGGCCTTCATCATCAAGCTGGATGTCATCGAATCCAAGCCGGTCACGCTGAGGATAGGTGTGGGTCTTCCCGACGCCATAGGCTTGGTAACCGGCATCACGGAAGGTTTGCGCCATGGTCGGCAGATGCGACGGCATTTCAAGCTTTGCCTGAAACGTCCGGTCTCCATGTTCCCTGGCTGAAGTACCGGTCATCAGTGTTCTTCTTGCCGGGATACAGACCGGATGCTCCGAATAGGCGTTCGTGTATCGTACCCCGTTCTTGGCAAGCTGGTTGAGTACCGGCGTGCGAACCACTCCATGGCCCGCGCAGCCCAGTAGACGCGCAGACCAGTGATCCGTGACAATTAACAGGATGTTGGGTTGTTCATAGCTACTGCGATACAAAACTTAGCCTTTCACCGCTCCGGCTGTCATTCCGGCGATGATTTGTTTTGCCGCAAAGAAGGTGAATATCAAGGGTGGAATCACGATCAGTGTCCCCATTGCCATGATCCGTCCCCATTCAACGCCTTCTTCAGTAAGGAAACCTGCGGTAGCAACTGGGAGCGTCCTTGTGTTTCGTCCGGTCAACAGGAGCGCAAGGATAAACTCATTCCAGGCAATGCGGAAGGTGAAGATGGCCGCCACTGCATAACCCGATGTCATTAACGGCATCAGCACCCTGAAGAACACCTGTAACGGTGTCGCGCCATCGACCACGGCGGCTTCCTCAAGCTCTACCGGAATCTGTTTGTAGAAGCCGAATAACAGCCAGATCGCAAATGGCAGGCTGATCGCGGTGTACAGGAATACCAGGGCGGCAAGGTCGCTATCGAGACCTGTGAGCGTGACAAAGGCAAATGCCGGTACGGCAACCACCGCCGGCGGCACCATACGGACAAGAAGCGTCGCATTGGCAAGAAAACCGCGGCCGACAAACCGCGCTCTTGCCAGGGCGTAGGCGCAAAATCCCCCAATAAACAGGGTCAGGAATGTCGCCGAAACACCAACAATGATGGAGTTCATCAAATAGAGATCGAACTTGCCGCGGCCGGTCAGGATATCGGCGTAATTCTGGAATGTCGGCACGAAGAAGAACCAAAGCGGTGTCGAGCTTTGAACCGTCACCTCGTCCTTGAAGGATGTTGATACCATCACCCAGATCGGCGCCAGTGAAATACACGCCAGAAGTATCAGCGCGGTATAGTAATAGATATAACGGGTGGTTTCGTTTTTCATGGCGACCTACACATCCGAGCGGGTTTTCATCGGGTTTGCAAAATTCAGAATTGCCAGGCTCAGGCCGAATACGACCAATATCAACAGGACTGCGATTGCAGACGCATAGCCTAGCTGCTGGGTTTCAAATGCGCGTTTGTAAATATGAAGTGACAACAGTTCGGTGGACCGGCCAGGACCACCACCGGTCATGATCAGCATCACCTCAAGGCCCCTGAAGACATCGATAATCCGCATCAAAAGCGCAATGACGATGATGGATTGGATCATCGGAAGTTTGACCAGGAAAATCTGCTGCCACCAGTTGGCGCCATCGATCTCCGAGGCCTCAACCACTTCCGAAGGCAGCGCCTGCAGCCCGGCAATGATGATGATGAAGATGAACGGTGTCCATTGCCAGATATCGGTAAAGACAATGGCAAAAAATGCCAATTGCGGATCACCCAGCCATACCAGCGGCTCTATTCCGAACCAGGTCGTAAGATAGTAGTTGATCCAGCCACTACGCGCATCAAACAGGTAGCGCCAGATCAGGCCGACGACCACAGGCGATACCATCAGCGGCAGGATGAAGATTGTTCTGAAAAATGAAGCGCCGCGGATCGGCTTTTCCAGCAATAAGGCCAGCGCAATGCCGAGGACCATCTCGATTGTGATGGTCCAGAACCCGAAGCGTAGTGTCACCCAAAGGACTTCCCACACCTGTTCGTCCTGGATCATGCGAACGAAGTTTGCCAGGCCGACAGCCGGCGCGTCACTGAAGGGCCGGCCAATCTCCCAATCGTAAAACGACAGGTAGAAAGCCATGAAAATCGGGTAAAGCAGTCCGCCAAGCATCACAATGATAGCCGGCGTGACGAACATATAAGGCGTCAGGGATCCAGCCTGGATTCGAGGCTTGACCGATTTGACCGGAGTTGGCTGGTTTTGCCTAGCGCTGTCGATTGTCGGATTTGCCGTATCAGACATTTTGGAGCCCATGCCTCAATTCAGAAGATTGACGAAGCCGGTAAACCGGCTCCGCCCTGTTTTGTGTCGCCTATTGCCAGGCGTAGTAGCCTTCGCGCTCCATGATTGCGCGAATCTTCTCATTGGCTTCGTCCATGATCGCCTGAACATCATCCTCGGTCGTGATCACACGCGTCAGCGCCTGGCCCAAAACGTCAGTATTCAGTTCATTCCATTCCGGGATCAACGGACGCCAATCGGGATCCGCACAGGGAAGTTGTTCCGCGACGACAGGATACTCATCAAAGCCCATCGGGTTTGCCTTCAAGGTAGAAATCCTGATCGGGTCACCGCCAAGTTCCACGATACGGCGATCCGCATCCTTGGAAGTCATCCACTGGATGAACAGGAAGGCAGCTTCCTTGTGTTTCGAATTGGCAGGAATGCCCATGGCAAAACCACCGGTTTCCGATCCGCACCGTGCATCGGTCGGATGTAGTGCATAGCCGACCTTCCCATTGACCTTGGACCGGGCTTCATCCCGCGACAATGCCGCGATTTTCAGTGAATCCAGATACAGCGCTGCATCGCCCTGCAGGAACGCGGTTGTCATGTCTCCGAACCCGTAGGACGAAATTCCTGTCGGACCTGTCTTGACCACATGGCGCAGGAATTCTGCTGCCTTGACGGCCTCAGGCGAATTGACAATCGGGTTCCAGTTTTTGTCGAAGACCCGTCCGCCCATGGGTGCGAGATGGAACAGCCAGGCTGCCGTTACCTGGTGCCCGGTGGCACCACGGGACGTCAGCGCAGGAATACCTGCTTCGTTCAGCTTGGTCATCGCAGCGATCAGTTCGTCATAGGTTTCAGGCACCTCAATGCCTTGCTCCTCTAAAATATCCTTGCGATAGGCAAGAATGGAGGTCTCGGCACCAAACGGAATGCCATAAAGGCCACCGGATTTACCTGGCAAGTAACCACTTTGGCCGCCAACAACGCCGCCATTTTGCAGATAGGCGTCGGCGATATCATCGATATCGTAATTTGGATCCACCAGCCCGGCATTGGTGTACATCTGCGACAACGGGGTCAAAAGCCCCTTGTTGACATATTCACCCTTCCACATCACGACCCAGGAAACGACGTCATATTCGCCTTCGGCCTGCGCCATTTCCAGAAGCTGGCGATCCCGCAATTTGAGATATTGAAGATAATCGATCTCGACATTGATCCCAGTCGCCTCGGTAAATTCCTCAACCAGCGTTTCCGCTACCTTGAAGTGATTGTTCGAGGGCCAAGACACGACAATCGTCGTACCTTCATAAGGCTTGTACGGATTGGCCCACGCCACTCCAATGCTGAACGCAAGTGCGGCGAGTGCCGCAATGCCGCTCGTTAGATTTAGTTTCATGCTATCCTCCCTCATCGTTGAAATGTTTAATTCAGACTGGTTATGGAAATATCGCTCCTACAGAGCTTCGCCGCTTTCGCGGTCGAATAGGTAAAGGCGCCTGGTATCGAAGAAGTACTGCCCGTCGCCCAGCAATTCGGCCTCCGGACCCACTTCCACCGCTGCCGTCAGGGATTTGCCGCCAACATCGGCTGCCAAAAACTGGCTGGACCCGATATATTCGGAAACCTTGACCTTGAGATCGATCGGCGCAAACTCCTTGTTCAGCGCCTCCACCGCAAAGTGTTCCGGGCGCAATCCAACCAGGACTTTCTTGCTTTTTGCCGCCTCGGCCTGTTTTTGCAGACGTGCTGATATCGGAAACTTGAAGCCTTCGCCTTGTACGATCATTTTGGCTCCGGTGCCCGATAGCTCAGCCTCAAGCAGCGTCATCGATGGCGAGCCGATGAAGGTGGCCACGAAAGTGTTGACCGGGCTGTTATAGACTTCTTTCGGCGTACCGACCTGCTGTACTATTCCGTCGTGCATGATGACGATGCGGTCCGCCATCGTCATTGCCTCAATCTGGTCGTGTGTGACGTAAATCATCGTGCGCCCAAGCCGCTTGTGCAGCAGGGCCAGTTCCGTCCGCATGGAGGCACGCAATTTGGCATCCAGATTGGAAAGCGGCTCGTCAAACAGGAAACAATAAGCATCGCGCACAACCGCCCTGCCCATCGCAACGCGCTGACGCTGACCGCCGGAGAGGTCCTTCGGTCGACGGTCGAGATAGGGCGTGAGCTCTAGCATATTTGCGGCCCGCGTTACCCGATCCTCGATCTCTGCCTTTGGAGCACCGGCAAGACGCAGGGCAAAGGACATGTTCTGCGCAACATTCATATGCGGATAGAGCGCATAGGACTGGAACACCATGGCGATGTCTCGTTGCTTCGGGCGCTCCCAGGTAACATCGCGACCGGCGATCGAGATTGTCCCATCTGTGACCTTCTCCAACCCCGCAATCATGCGAAGAGTTGTGGACTTGCCGCAACCGGACGGGCCCACCAGGACCACGAATTCTCCTTCAGCGACCTCGAGATTGAGCTCTGGTATGATTGTGACCGGGCCAAAGGCCTTCACAACATTCCTGAGCGTCACACCCCTTTCCATTTTCCCCTCCTGCTGACTGACTCAGCTTATTCAAACCGGGCGAATCCGTGCAAAAAGCGCTACTTCCAACCCAGTATAAGCACTAATTTTGCAATAGGTAAAGCGTTATACCAATTAATTTTGTGCATGATTTTGCCGTTATGGACGATTCTGACGGTCAAAACGTGGAAATTAGCGATTTATGGTGGTGACGCTCTGGCGCTCAATCAGTTTTGGCGGAGACGACTTAACAACGGTTTCGGACTGCTGCTGATCTTCCGAAAACAATATGTCCACCGCTGCCTCGCCGAATTCATATAGCGGCATGGCTATCGTCGAAAGCGGTGTGTGTAACATGTCGGCAAACGGCAGATCATGAATTGCGACAATTGAAATGTCTTCGGGAACTTTTTTGCCCAATCTGTTGAGCGCCCGTAATGTACCAATAGCACTCAACGCATTGAAGCAGACAATGGCAGTCAGATCGTCCGAGGCATTGATCAATTGCTCCAGCGCGGTCGCGCCGGCATCGATCCCGGCTCCGGCATAACAGATGTCGCCCGATTTGGGTGATAACCCGGCATCAGCCAGCGCTGATCGCCAGCCATCAACGCGCCGCTCGGTAAAGCGCAAGCCTGCAGCTGTCGCCAGACAGCCAATTCGCTGATGTCCATGTTCCAACAGATGTGAGGTTGCCAGATGGGCAGCTTCCTCATCAGGCAGCAAGACAAGATGGGCATCAACCTCCAGCTCCGCCTGCAACAGCACTGTAGGGATTTTTCTGCTTGCCGCTCTTGCAAGCACCTGATCGGAAACCTCACCGGCAGATTGAATAATCAGCGCATCCAGCGCCCCGCCGCCGATCATGGAAGCCAGGCGGGCGGCACTGGCTTCTCCCATATCGGAATCGAAAACAATCAGCGCCTTTTCATGCCGCATGGCACAGGCCTGCGCACCACGCATGATCTCGGCATAAATCGGATTGGTCACATCATTGACCAGGATTCCGATCAGGTCGGAGCGTGAGGAACGCAGCGACTTTGCCGCGATATTTGGCGAGTAGTCGAGGTCCGCGATCGCCTTCAGCACGCGTTCGCGCGTTTCCTTGCTTACCCTGAGCGTCGGATCCTTGTTAATGACCCGAGACACGACGCCCGACGAGACGCCGGCGCTTGTCGCTATGTCTGACAGCGTTGCCACCGATACCCTCCATTTGTCTCTGCCATGGACTAAAAACGCGGCATACAAAAGAGAGAATTACCAATTTTGCAGTGGTAAATGGTATTACCATACGGCGCTCGGCGCAATATCATAGTGAAGATTCCGAAAACCAGTGGACAACCGATACAGAGGCCATGTTCATGGTCATTCGGTTTGAAAACGTTGATTTCCCTATGTGTCCAGGCAATCTGGCAGATGGCTGGTTAGCACTTATTTAAGCTAGTTGGGTCTAATTTGGCGTCGGGGAAAATGGGTGCTTGGGGATAGCCATGGCTAAAAACAGTAGCGAAACGCGCAAAAATTCCGGTACCGGCAATTCAGCCGGCGGAAATAAGCAAATTCAAAATCTGGAACTGTATCTCCGAGCAGCGGTGGATTCCCTGCCGGACGGTTTTGTCATGTGGGACAAGAACGATCACATGATCGCCTGCAATGAGAGTTTCAAGACATTCTTTCCAGGCATAGAAATCGCTCCGGGATTCCCGCCTCACAAATACCTGCTCGATTTTGCAAATACCGGCATCGTACCTGCTGCAGTTGGCAATGAGGAAGCCTGGGTAGACGAGCAGTTGAAGACCAGAGAGGAGGATCTCGACAAGAAAATCACCTTCAAGGCGCATGACGGTCGCTGGATCCTGCGTCACGACTACCTTACGAAAGACGGTCTGCGAATTGGCGTCAGGCGGGATGTCACCGAGCAGATTGAACGCGAAGAGCGTCTGAAGGATGCCGAAGCAAAGGCACAGGCAGCAGATCGTGCAAAATCGGAATTCCTTGCCAATATGTCCCACGAAATCCGCACCCCAATGAACGGCGTCATGGGTATGGCCGAATTGCTGGCCAAGACCGAGATGGATGCCAAACAGGCCATGTATACCGATGTCATTGTGAAGTCCGGCGGCGCGCTACTGACCATCATCAATGATATTCTGGACTTCTCAAAGATAGACGCCGGCCAAATGGAGCTGGACCCGGCTCCTTTCCGGCTTACCGAAGCTGTGGAGGATGTCGCTACCCTGGTTTCTTCGCGCGTTGCAGAGAAGGATTTGGAACTGATCGTGCGCGTCGACCCGAAGCTTCCCGATTACCTCGTCGGAGATGTCGGACGAATTCGCCAGATCATCACGAACATCATGGGAAATGCGGTCAAGTTTACCGAAAGCGGGCATGTTTTCGTGAACGTGAAGGGTAGCGTTGAGGGAAAAAGGGGCAATGAAACGGCTGCCTTGCATGTGAGCATTGAGGATACCGGCATCGGAATTGCCGAAACGGACATCGAAACTGTATTCGACAAGTTCAGCCAGGTAGACAGTACCGCTGCCAGAAGGCATGAGGGCACCGGGCTGGGGCTTTCGATAACCTCATCGCTGGTGGAACTCATGGGCGGAAAAATCGGCGTAAAAAGCGACGTCGGCAGCGGGTCGACATTCTGGTTCGATATCACGCTGCCCGTACACCCGGAGCAGCAACGCAAGATCAGACCGCCGATCGATGTTTCGGGCGCCACAATTCTTGTTGTCGATGACAATGAGGTCAATCGCTCAATCCTGCTCGAGCAAATGGCTTCCTGGAAGTTTGATAGTGCAGCGGCCCATAGTGGTCAGGAAGCCCTGGCTATATTGCGAGCCGCCGCTGAGAACAATTTGCGCATAGACTGCGTGATCATGGATTATCACATGCCGGGCATGAATGGTGGGCAGGCGGTCGAAGCAATGAAGGCCGACCCTTTGCTGCAATCTGTCCCCATCATCATGCTGACATCGGTCGATCATACCGAAGACGGCAAGGCCTTTTCTTCGCTGGGAATTCAGGGTCATCTGACCAAGCCGACGCGGTCTTCGCATTTGCTGGAGAGCATTATCGAAGTCCTGCAGGACCGAAAAGCCGAGCCGCATAAATGCGATAATACCAAATCAGAAGATTCAGATGCCAGAAAATCAAGGGGTGGTGCCGTGGAAACGACTGGCAAAAAAAGGACCGCACTTCCGCGAAATACAGGCGACCGGAGCGGTTTCGAAATTCTCATCTGCGAAGATAATGAGGTCAATCAGATCGTCTTTACACAAGTGCTTCAGGAAGCAGGATATGATTTTCGAATTGCAGAAAATGGCAAGGAAGGCGTCGATCTGTTTCAAAAGCACTCGCCTGGCCTGGTCGTGATGGATGTTTCCATGCCGCATATGAATGGCTATCAGGCGACAAATGCCATTCGCCAAATGGAACGGGATACTGGCGGTCATGTGCCGATCATCGGCGTCACGGCCCATGCCATCAAGGGCGACCGGGAAAAATGTATCGAAGCAGGAATGGACGACTATCTTTCCAAGCCGATTTCGCCAGACAAGCTCATCGCAATGATTGAGAAATGGCTTGAGCCCCAGACGAAAAAATCAAGGCGGATCGCCTGAGCCAGGTCGCGACGATGCAATCAAGAGCCGGCATCCGGCTGATAATTGGCGCATTGACACTTTCGTGTTTGCGCATGTAACAAACTGCCATGGCACGGTTTGTTTCTAGTCTTCGCTGTATCTGGTTTGCGTTAGGTGCTTCGGCACTGATGCTGCTCTCGGCCTGCACCTATATCCAGCATACTCCGGTGCCTGAAGCATTGGTGAATGTTGCCGGTGTGCCGCAATTTACCGGTATCAGATCCTGGGCTGACGACCTTTCTCCGGAATTCATTGAGGCCGTGGGGACACGCCACGAGCAATTGCGGAATTCGGGTCTTTCCAACAATTCGGTTTATGTACTTGCGCTATCGGGCGGCGGCGAAAATGGTGCGTTTGGCGCGGGGTTGCTGAATGGCTGGTCCGATAGCGGCACCCGCCCGGAATTTGAACTGGTCACAGGCGTCAGCACCGGCGCCCTGATCGCGCCGCTGGCGTTTCTCGGCAGGGAATACGACCAGGCGCTGAAGGGGTTTTATACCGGGATAACAACAAAGGACATTCTGATCGCCAATCCGGTTGGCGGTTTGACCGGCGGTTCGGCGCTGGCGTCAAACGAGCCTTTGAAGAAACTGATCAGCGAAATCGTCGACATGAACATGTTGGAGCAGATCGCGGTTGAATATGAGCGCGGCAGGCGTCTATTGGTCCTGACGACGAATTTGGAGGCACAACGGCCAGTCGTCTGGAACATGGGCCGGATCGCAAGCTATAGAATGCCCGAGGCGCTGGATCTCTTCCGGAACATATTGCTGGCTTCGGCCGCCATTCCGGCGGCGTTCCCCCCGGTTGCCTTGAAGGTCGCGGCGGATGGCAAACTCTACACCGAACTCCATGTCGACGGTGGCACGACCGTCAACGACTTTGTTGCGCCCCTGAACGCCAAACTCCCCGGAGACCTGCAAGGACGAAAGGAATATCTCTACACGATCCTGAATGGGAGGCTTTCGCCCGAATACGAGAAGGTGGAACCGCAGACCCTGAAAATCGGCGGCCGCGCAATTGGTACATTGTTGAAGTACAAGAACTATGCCGATCTACGCAGATTGTACCTGCTCGCAAAGCAAAGGGGGGCCAACTTCAGAATGACGTCGGTTCCGCCATCATTTACGGCAAAAAGCAAACAGCCCTTTGACAAGGTCTATATGAACAAGCTCTACCAGGTGGGCTATCAGATGGGCTTGGCCAATAACGGCTGGACGGCGGATCCCGATATTTTCTAGTTGAGTATCGGATTATCCGTCCCACGATAGGAAATCATTTTCTGACCGTTCAACTCATAGGCGACCGCGTAGAAACCGGCGGCTTCGTCAAGTTGGTTTCCGTTTTCATCAACTATTACTCGGCTATCATTAATTATCGTTGCTTCGCCGAGTTTATAAGTATTGCTTGCGTCTGAAACTCCTAAACCTGAAATCCCAGCGCTATATCCACGATTGTAAGAATCCATTGCCAATATCGCGAGCATTAGATCGTCGGACATACTCATTTTTGTCTCCTAATGAATTCGGTTCGATTAAGCGTGGACATAAATGTCTTAAAGTAAGGATCGCTTATTCCAGCCCGCGACAATGCTTCATTGTTAAGCTTCGCCCAAACTCTAAAGAAATTTTCGCCCAAAACCTCTTCCACGCCGCCCTTTGTCACCGGTTCGTCGGTGATTTCCAGCATGATGGATTCGAGCGCAAAGCCGGAGCCGAAGGTCGCCGCCAGATTGTTGGGATCGACTTTCTTTACGGTCTTGGGATCGTTGATATCGGTGAAAGTGACCAGTAGCGGATAGTGCTCTGGGGGAACGGGGTTGGTACCCCTGAACTGCGCCATTTCAGCAAAGACTTCCTCACCAATGCCAGGACCGCCATTGAAGGTTTCAAAGGCCAGAAATTTGGTTGGCTCTCCAATCAGGGCGAACAAATACCGCCCATTGCCAAGGTCAACGACAACCGCCTCGCCCTGATAACTGGCGGGGTAATTGTGGACCGAATTGACTTCACCCCAGGTAACCTGATTAACCGCGGCGCCCTGGACAGGGCCATCCGGCGTCTCGACTTTCACCGTCAGTTTCTGGTTCCACGACCAGCTGTCATTCCAACACCCGGCCAGCAACAGGCAGCTCAGCATCAAGGCTGAAATCTGTAAGGCAACGCCCCTCATGCGGCTAGCCCGACTCGGACAGGCCGACATTCAAACACTGCGTCGCCCAAACGTGGGCTTGCCGGTTTCAACCCGGTTTCGCCCCAGAAAACTCGCGCCGCCGGTTGAAGGGACCGATGTGCCTTGATGCACGCGATTGGCGGACACCTGCTGGAGGCGTTGGGCAGAAGCGCTTTGGGCGCGATCGCGCGATGGTTTGGGTGTGTTTCCAGGTTCCGGACCGAACCGGTTTGTACCGGGTGTACCGGCCAACGCGCCACATTCGATGATCTGCCAGAACAAGCCGATCACAGGTATGAAGAAGACAAACACCCATAATCCGCTTTTGTCGCGGTCATGAAAGCGCTTCACCGCTACGGCGAAATTTATCCAGATTACAAAAACAAGCGGGACGGCTGCTTCCGGGATGTTGGAGGATGCAACAAACAGATCATAAGAGCTTTCCGGCACCTGTCCGGTCTTGTTGTATACAAGTGCATATACCAGAATGACCAAGGCAAAATTTATCAACTGTGCAAGCCACCATTTTCCGCGGCTTATTCGTCCTTCTATTCCAAAAAGATAGTTCATGGGGTCCGCTCCTTTTTCTGCAATCTAGGCGCGAACTCTCAAAATTATCTCTACTTTCGATTCAAAAATCCTGGTAAATATTATTCAATTTTAAAGAGTATTTCTGTTCTATCTACCACTTCGGTTCACAGGAGAAGTATTATGTACTTGATAAATCCATTTCATGGGCAGATTGGCCGGGGCCAATGGTGGTTGTTGCAGCTGGCGATCTTTGGCTTTGCCATTGTCGGCATGATCTTGACAATTCTTGTATTCGCCGATCCTGCGGCGCCAACTACATCGCGCAACGCCAGTGAAAACGCCATGCTTGTACTCATTTTGGCTGCAATGGTTTACATGAATTTCTCGACCTGCCAGAACAGGTTGCGGGATTCTGGAAGGAGCGGTTTCTGGTACATCGCCTTCTTGCTGCCTGCCGTCGGCACCGGGCTGATGATCTACTTCTGTGGCCTGGAAGGCGGAAGCGGTAACAGCCAGTTCAACCGCCCCAATCAGCCGGGTCGGCGCCAGAATTTCGGGTTGAGTACCGGTTGAACATTTTTAGTCGGCGCAAACCACTTTAAATGCTAGGTATTGGTTTGACCGCCGGCAGGCGGAGTTGATCCCAAGAGAGCTTGCGCCTGGCGAATGAAGACATGCCGATAAGAATTTCGATTGTACCAAGTATATTCGGTGTTGTCCTGTTGATTGCCCTCAGCCTGGCAACCGCCATCATATTGTTTACCCGGCATCAAAATCACGAGCAGGCAGTCAACACCGCTGACATGTTGATGGACCAGTCAAATCAGCTGGTTCACCTGCGCATTGAGGGCCTGATCAAGCCGATTGAAAGCGTGGTCAACAGGGCGCCCTTATGGCCGGAGATTGAGTATCTTCCTTCCATTAGCGGCCACCCGACACGGGATTTGCAGCTGCTTTTTGCGCGAGATCACCCGGAGATTTCCTCCATAATACTTGGGTTTGACGGCGGCGATTTTTATCAGATCAAGCTTATCATTCATCACGGCGAGCGTGACGAGATTGCCGATGCGCCCGAAGAAGCGGTGCTTCTCGAGAAAGTTATTCTTCGCAGCAACCGCGACATCCCCATGGAAATTGACCGGTTTCTGGATGAACAAGGCCGGGTCATCAGTTCTAAGACCAGTTTTTCCCCCGATTACGATCCGCGAGAGCGCCCCTGGTTTGAAAACGCAAAAGACATCGACTCGGTTGCGACAAGCGAAATCTACACATTTGCCGGAAGCGGAAAATCCGGCATTACCATATCGAAGCGCTTCGACGGCGGTGTCGTCG
>JBCCEP010000030.1:0-18270 GCA_039030215.1 Pseudomonadota bacterium | reverse complement strand
TTCCAATTGGCTCTGGCGGTGTTTTTGCTGAAGGTGAGCAAAAACTTCAAGATCATATTTTCTATGGCATTCCTAATGTCAAAGAAGATGCCTTAGAAAGATATAAAAATAAAAATATTGTTGTCGTTGGAGGAGGTCCTACTGGTGTGGAGCTTTCAGGTTCTATTGCTGAGCTTTCTCGTAGAGTATTGCGCGACGAGTTTAGGCGATTCAATGCAACGACTGCAAAAATACGACTGATTGAGGCAGCGCCGCGCTTGTTACCTGTTTTTGACGAAAAGCATTCAGAATATCCAGGCCTAGTTATGTACAAACTAATTCAAATCTATGCAATGCGGTGGGCCAAGTATAGTCTGTAGTATGGCGCTAAATATGGCCTCTGTGTCCAGCTCTATTCAGTCAGCTTTTCAGTTGACTGAATGGCAATCCACTCATAATGCTGGTACAAGGTGACATACAGTAGTTAGGAGGTAACCACCGTACCCCAGAATTTCCCTTGCTGGCTGCAGAAATTGCTGAATACGAAGAGGATCTGTCGGGCGATTAAATTGTACTATTATTATTGTAATAAATAAATTATATTTCACAATACGTTTTTTTAACTACAAATATTAAGTTGCTCTAAAATTATTCTCATTTATACATGCCGTGCGAGACGCCGCATCGCCCGTATTAAACGAGCGAATTAAATCCAAACCCAAGGAGCCCACTATGAAACTCGTATCAAGCTTTCTTAAGAACGAATCCGGAGCAACAGCTATTGAATATGGTCTGATTGCTGCCCTGATCTCAGTCGCCATCATTGGCGGTGCAACTGTTGTTGGTACCGGTGTAAACAACACCTTCACCAACGTTTCAGGCAAGCTGTAATACGCCGATCAGGTGTAAACCTGATTTGCCGGGCCGTCCGCTTCTCGCGGGCGGCCTTTTTTTTGCGGTTTTTCTGATGAAATTACCCGCCTACCGATCCTTTTCTTCGGTCAGCAGCGCCAGTACCGCCGTACGGACATCGGTGTCCTGGGCCAGAATTGCATTGCTTAATTTACGCAATTGCCGGCGATGCTCATGAACCTCGTCAATCAAATCCATGACGATGGGAAGCGTATTTGTCTCGACGTCCATGTCATAGTGCAAGGTGCAGATAAGCTGCACGCGGGCATATTCCTGATCATCAAACAGGAAGGTTCCCTGATATTCGCTCGGCCTGACAAGTTCTTCATGGATCCAGGATTGCAGATCCTCATGGCTGAGTTCGGCTATCGTGGAAAGGATTTCGTCCAGACGCTTCATGAGACCATCTCCTTTCTCGGATCCTGTGCCTTTTTCGGTTTCCAATCTTTCAGGAATGCTGCCAATTCGGGCTCTTCTTCCTTGGGAAGTTCAATCCTCAAGGAGATGTATTGATGGCCGCGTTGTTTGCTCTTCCGGTCAAGAATGCCCTTTTCCTTCAGGCGCAGCTTAGTGCCGGCATTTGATCCTTTGGGAATGGTCACATTCACAGGACCGTTAATTGTCGGCACAGAAATCCGACCGCCGAGTATTGCCTCCTGCAGTGTCACAGGAACTTCGAGGTGTATGTTGTTGTCTTTCCTTTGGAAAAACGGATGCGATCCGACCTTCAGCTCGACATAGGCATCGCCCGATTCGCCACCGCCAAATCCAGGCATGCCCTGCCCTTTCAACCGCAGCATCTGTTTATCTTCGGCGCCTTCCGGGATAGTGACTTTCAGTGATTTCCCGTCCGGAAGTGTTATTGCAGTCTTGGCACCCTTGGCGGCATCCATGAAGCTGACCGGCAATACATAGCTGGCATCGCTTCCCCTGGCCCTGAATTCGGCCCTTCCGCCGCGACGGCCGCCGCCAAATGCCTGTGCCAGGAATTCTTCAAGTTCTTCCTCGCTGGCAAATCCGTCCTGCGTGGCATGCTGATGGAATGGCTCCTGACCGGCAAAGTCCCGGTAATATTGCTGCTGTGGGCGTTCGGCGCCGGTCGCATCGATTTCGCCGGCGTCGTAGCGTCGGCGTTTTTCCTTGTCTTTCAGCAGGTCATAAGCAGCGGAGACTTCCTTGAAACGGGCTTCAGCCTCCTTGTCGTCCGGATGCAGATCCGGATGGAGTTTCCGAGCCAGTTTCTTGAACGCACTCTTGATCTCCGAAGCGGTTGCGCTGCTCGATACCCCTAGCGCTTCGTAGGGATCCTTCATGGCGTTTATCTCCAACACGATTGAATCATGACAAGCTGACCGGCATAAAATTACAACTCTATCCGGTATTCAAGTGAGATCGGAAATTAGGGTGGTCAATCACGTCGTTCCACTCAGCATCTCAACTGACATCTAAGAAACTGATGATGCTCATCGGAGAATATGATGCTGTTCTTACCGGCTTAGGCTACCCAGAAAGCTGACAATGAACTAACTTTTTGGGTGAAGGACTGTTTTTATCAGTCGGGAGGAGATGGACAGGTTCTTCAATCCGGATTGGGGACAAGGAAATTCAGGTCGCGATCAATAATTCGTTGCGGTCTGAAAGAGACGACCACGCTGTTGAAATGTTTGGAGGAACCAATAATGTGGAAAAAAATGAATCGTGCGATGTCATTCGTCGCCGTTGCTTCCCTTGCGGTTGGCTTGTCAGTCAGTGCCGCACAAGCGGAATATCCAGAAAAACCGATCACGATTGTGCTGCCGATGGGCGCAGGCGGTTCGCATGACCTGAATGCCCGTGTGATCACATCCATCATCCCGCAATATCTTGGACAGGGAATGATTGTGAAACTGACCCCTGGTGCCGGTGGTCAGAAGGGTACTCAGGAAGTCGCGAACGCAGAAGCTGACGGCTATACGCTGCTGTTTTCCCACAATTATCTCGATATGCTGCAGCATCACGTAGAGAAACTTCCCTATGAGCCGATGAAGGATTTCGTGCCTGTGGCCCGGGTGAACTACTCGCCTATCGCTGTAGCAGTCCCTGCTGACAGCCCATACAACACGCTGCAGGAGCTGATCGACGCGGCCAAGGAGAAGCCAGGAAGCGTCCGGATGGCGCATTCGGGAAACTGGGGCGCCCTGTTTGTTCCGGCAGCCCAGATCATGAAAGAGACCGGTGCCGAGTTCAACCTGGTGCCCTACAAGGGTGGCGGACCGGCCTTGCAGGCACTGCTTGCAGGTGACGCAGATGTGACGATGGGCTTTCCATCAGCGCTGGGCAGTCTCCGAGATGCCGGCAAGATCAAGATTCTAGCTTCGGCAGGTGATGAAGCAACTTATGACGGTGTGCCTACATTTAAGGAAGCCGGCCTTGATGGCGACTTCGGATATATGCAGCGGATCGTTCTTGTTCCCGCGGGGACACCTCAGCCTGTGATCGACAAGCTGGAAACAGCCTTTAAAGAGCTTCAGGGCGACAAGACCTATCAGCGCATGATGAGCCGACTTGGTGAAAACACCGAACTGATGGGAGCCAATGACTATCAGAAGCTCCGTGAACAGCAGAACGGCGAGTACAAAGTACTGGTCGATTCGATCGTCAAGTAAGCTGTGAAGCCGGAGACAGTCAATGGCTGTCTCCGGCATTTTCCAAACGTTTCAGCAGGCCTTTGTTGCAGAGGCCTGACCCTTTCGCATTTGCCGGTGGAGAGACAAGCATGCCTGACAGATTTGGTCCCCGTGGGGTGATTGCCGCCATCATTCCGCGGCAGAACTCAAACATCCAACCGGAATATCAATCGATGTGCCCCGATGGTGTCAGCAACCAGATCTATCGGTTCGATGTTTCCAATCAGGATGAAGTTCCGGAAGCCCTGATCCGCGAAGTTTCGTATACGCTCGGCTGCTGGCCGGACATGGTGATCTGCGCAAACGCCGTCGAGATGCGCGACTGGTCTGTCGACAAGCATGCAAGATATCGCGAACAGGTGTCGGAACAAATCCCCGGAACTCCGTTCGTCACCGCGACCGATGCCTGTGAGACAGCATTGAGGATGGTCGGTGCAAAACGGTTGGCTGTCCTTTCTCCAATGACATCAACGCTCGCGAAAAGTGCTACCGATTATTATGAGGAGCTGGGGTTTGAGGTGCCCTACTCCACCTGGCTCAAGGCCGATGAATCCATCGATATCATCAACATCTCCCAGGAAGCAGTCGATGACGCGTTTAACCGGCTGGATCATGAGGATGTCGATACCTTCCTGCATATTGGCGGGGCGCTTGGTATACTCGACAAGATTGACGGGCTGGAAAAACGGCTCGGCCGTCCGGTCATATCGATCGTTCCGACGACCTATTGGTATGCACTGCGAAAACACGGGATCACTGACCCGTTGACCGTGGGCGGCAAGATAACGCGCATGCAGCTACCCGAATAGGTTACCTGGCCCGACGGCCGCAGGATGATTCAGGATTCATTGACAAAAAGAACTAAGTGGTAGTCTTGTCAGATTGTGCTTCATCTTCCGGGGCGTATTCATCGATGGCCTGTGTAAGCGCGTTTTGCGCAATTCGCGATACGACAACCATAACCACGATACACATTGCTGTGCCGCCCAGTACCAGAAAGTCCTGCACGTAATCAGATTGCTTACCACCACTTGCTATGCCTGCGAGATGCTTTCCGGCGTGACCGAAATAAACCTCGATCATAAGATTTGGAATTTGCGCCAGGCCGGCGATCACGAAACCAACAAATTTGACGCCGCCTGCACCCAGGACGTAGTTCATTGTTGCGGGGTTTAGCGGGGTCAACCTTAGCAGCAATTGCAATCGAAACTCGTCGTGTTTCACTGCTTTCTGGATTGCAATCAGCGGCGGGCGAGAAGCAATTCTGGCCTCGATCGGCCCGCGCAGAAAATATTGCGCCAGCGCAAATTGCATCGGGCTGGCGATCAAACTGCCGATAATGATCGCAACTGATCCCCATCCGAACCCGAACAATGCGCCGGCTATGATGCAAAGCACGGTGTCGGGTATGAATACAGTCGTGGTAAGGACAAAAAGAACGACAAATGCCACCAATGCCCATGGCCCCAAATCGGCAATCCGATCTTCGATCGATGTGATATGGGTCTCGAGTTCATGCCCCAGAGCAAGAACAGCAATCAGCACCAAAATAGCGGCAACAAAATAGGGAATAGCCTCCCGGCGTGCTGCCTTTTTCAGCAACCGCCGCAATGCGATGTTTATGTCTGTCCCCCCATTTGTCATGTCATCTCTGTCCTGGCTTGTTTTTTGATCAACAAATGTTGGACTACCGCTGCGGTCACCGCTGTTGCTGAATTCCTACCCTCATTATGATTGGAGATTTTATCGCCGCAAGCCGCGAAGCAAATAGTCTGATTTTCATCAACAGATGGCAAGGTGACAAGGGTAGTCCGGCAACGGTATAATTTGATTCTCATAAAGCCTGCGAAGACTGCATGCCGCAGCCGTAGTTGTGACACGACGCAGGAATGACGACTGGGTGTTGTGCATGTTGCAAGAAGCCGCCTTGGCAAGCTTTATTGCTACCTTATTCTCGATGATGAACCCCATTGGCAATCTGGGCGTATTCGCCGGAATGACCAATGACCGTCCACCGTCGGAGGCGCGGATGATTGCGCTGACCTGCGCAGTCGCAGTAACCATCACCCTTCTCGTCATAACCTGGTTCGGAAGTTTTGCTCTCAATTTCTTTGGGATTTCCGTGGATTCCCTACGCGCCGCCGGTGGGATAATCGTCTTGTTGATCGGCCTTCAGATGTTGTTCAACAAATCCGAACACCAACACTCGAAAGTCGAACTGGAAGACGCCAAGCCCCGCGCGTCCATTGCGGTCGTGCCGATGGCGATACCGATCGTGGCTGGTCCCGGCACGATGGCGGCGGTGTTGGTCGCCGCCCAGCAGCATCATACCGTCTTGAACAGGATCGAGATGTCCATCGCGATTGCCGTGTTGTCTCTGCTGTGCGGACTGTTGTTTTGTTTTGCCGCACCAATATCAAAGGCGTTGGGCAAATCTGGGATGGGCGTTGTGACGCGAGTTATGGGCATGGTTCTGGCAGCAATTGCGATGGGGATGCTGGCCGACGGGTTGAAGGGTATGTTGCCCGGACTGGCCTGACATAGAAGATCGCAAACCAGAATACCTGTTTGGTTCAGACAAATTGAACCCGAATTTGGCGATCCGAATACTACCCTTCAGCCGTCATCATCTGAAATTGCAAGCCTGGATAAGTCATCGGCGGCCTTATGCAGCAGATCGATATTGCGAGCGGCGTATTCCAGACTCAATCGCTGAATTGGACCATGAAATGACAAGGTCGACATCAGTCTGTCCTGATCGTCCCTGATTGGTACGGCAATGGCAACCATCCCCTCCATGAATTCCTCATCATCGGTAGAATATCCGCGCTCACGGATGATTTCGATATGATCTATCAATGCTGCGGCGTCCGTAATTGTTTTGGGGGTGTGCGAGCTGAGGGGCTTTGCAGCAAGGAAGGTATCAAGATGCGATTGTTGCAGCGAAGAAAGATACATCTTGCCGCTCGCCGTACAGTGAAAAGGAACCTCGGTCCCGATGGGGAGCTGGATTCGCAACGGCCACTTGCATTCAACCCGGTCGAGATAGACCATGCCTTCCCGACTCGGCGTCGCGATGTTGCACGTCTCGCCTATCGTGTCGGCGAGCTCCCTCAATACAGCCAAACGCGCGGTGCGTATTCTCAGAGAGGACAAAACGTTTACCGACATCGTACGAAGCCGGGGTCCCGGGCTGTAGGACCTTCCGTCAATGTCGCGTTGAACAAAACCTTCTTCTTCAAGCGTATGGAATAAACGGTGGATTGTCGGTTTTGGTAGTCCGAGCGAGGCATTTACGGCGGTGGGCGTAATGGGTACGCCCACCCTTCCAAGTTCTTCGAGCAAAAGCAAAAGCCGCAAATTGGTAGGTATGTTACCGCTTTCGTTTTCTGCGTTTAATACGTCATGCATCGAAACTCTCGAGGACCTATCTATTAGGCAACAGCATTAGTGCGCTTTCCGGTGTCATTGCCACAAATATCCAAATTACAATCAACGCTGCCAGATACAATGTGGAATACCGCAACAACCGGAAATACGGAACCCCGGTAACACCACTTGCTACATAAAGATTGAGACCATAGGGCGGAGTTATAAAGCCGATCGATGCTCCAACGAGGAAAATCACTGAAAAGTGGACCGGATCAACTCCGACAGATGCAGCTACCGGCGCAAGAATTGGTGCGAGAATGATTGTAACAGGCAGGCTTTCGAGAATCATGCCTGCCACAAATACTATGGCCATGGCTGTAAACAGAACGGCGTAGTAGCCGCCCATACCGGTCACAAAATCACCAATAACAGCCTGCGCTCCCAGCAGGGAAAGTATTTGTTGCATAACGACCGACACTGCGATCAACGGTGCAAGGATACCGGTTATTTGTGCCGAACGTACGACAATCGAAGGCACCTCGGGAACCTTAAACCCTTCAACAACCAACATTGACGCAGTAGATTTTTCAGCCAATGGCGTATCGGCATCCTGGCCCATAATTTTATTGAGCGGAAATGAGAGTAACCCGACGATTACACAAAACCCGACTGTCACGCCGGCTGCTTCGGTTGGTGAGAACTTACCGGTGTAGATGCCCCAAAGCACCAGGCCAATTGCAAAGAAACCCAACCAGGCGCCAACCGCAGTTTTGAAGACGCGGCCGAATTCCAGTTTGATGAGGTATCCCCAGCCGTTCAGAGTACAGACTACGAAGGCAGTTGCCATCATCGCCATGACCATGAGTGTTCCGGGAACGATACCCGCGACAAACAGATCCGAAATCGGCAGGTTCATCAAGAAACCATACACAATGAAAATGATAGATGGCGGAATGATAATACCGACCGTACCACCGGCTGCTGCTGTTGCCGCCGAGAAACGTTCGTCATAGCCACCCTTTACCATTTCGGGGTGGAGCATAGAGCCAATCGTTGCTGTCGTCGCAGAATTTGATCCTGAGATCGCAGCAAACAGACCGCAAGCACCGATCGAGGCCATTGCCAGGCCACCACGTAACCACCCAAGACAGGCATAGGCGAAATCAGATAATCGCCGGGCGATTCCTGATCGGTTGATCAAGTCGCCCGTCAGGATGAACAGAGGCATTGCCAGTAGTGCAAAACCCTTGTTGAAGACGTTCAGAAGTTCAGCCCCGGCGTTATCCAGTGTAAGCCCCATGACGAAGCTGCATCCGATAACCCAATCCATGATTACCAATAGAACGGGCGTTCCGAGCATGAACAGCACGGTTACCGCCAGGGAGATTATTGTGATCCACGTAGCGTCGGTCATCATACATCTCCGCCGATTACTGCTTGTTCAATCAAAGGCTTTCCGGTGCGATAGTTGCGCAAATCATCGAGCAGGTTTTCGATCACCCGGCCGGCCATCAATATAAAGGCGATTGGAACGGTAATGATGAACCACCATTGCATTACATTGTCGGTTCCCAGAACAATCTGGAAGTTATCGTAGGAGTTTATGGTGACCCGCGCAGTTGTCGTCACGACGATTACGCAGAAGCCAAACCAAAGTGCTGCGTCGAGACACAGGCACGCCAATTGCCCGGTACGGGGGAACGATGACCTGAATTCGCTGAAACTCAAATGGGTCCGCAACCGGACGTTAAAGGAACAACCGAACCAGGCCATGATCATGAATAGCAGAGGCGGTATGGTTGTGGACCATGCAGGCTGACCTGGAATAAATGGGATAAACCGTTGCAAGACTCCGACGAATATTATTCCGGCGATAACGATATAGGTCCATACAACGATAGAACGCTCCAGATGGCGATCCAGAAACGGAAAGGCCTTGTAGAGATAATAAACAGCTATACCCCCAACCAGTGTGAGCGTTCCAAACACATACCACGCCGCATCTGACCGGTAGGCCTGGACAGTATTGTAATCTATGTCACCGCTTAGCGTCGCTGAGATAATGGTGACCGCGTCAGCCCAAATAGACATCTTTCCTCTCCCCGTATTCTCCCTAACACGCCATCGATAGCAGATGGGTCATGTCAATCAAAAGGCCGGCCCGCAGTATCAACCAGGCCGGCCTTTTTTCGTTATCTTAGCTCTGCCACCAACGGCGCGGCTCGACATTTTCAGGTTTCATGTCGGCGGGCACCTGACGGGCAACGTCATAGATTTCCTGATAGGTATCAATGCCACCGGCCCAACCGTTCAAACGCTCACGCCACTGCTCCCACAGTTGCGGCTGGAATTCCGGTGAGCACATTTCTTCTGCCATCTTGATCTGATCATCGGACAGGAATGCGTTACGGACGTTGTTCTCGGCAAAAATCGTGCCCGGCAGTTGCGGATCGCTTTGACCAACGGTCTTGACCAGAGCGGCTTCATTGGCTGCCTGAACATGGGTTTGCGTCCAATATGCAGATTCCATGACCGCGTCCTGAAGATGACCTTCAAGCTTATCGAAAGCAGCAACTGTCATTGACGTGTGTTCTGTGCCGCAGAAGAATTTCAAGTCCACAGACTGGGACACAACTGGAGCCATGTTCGCATAAGCCACAGCTGAGGCCCATGTTTCAGCACCGTCTATCAGACCCTGCTTCAGACCATCGAGGGTTTCTTCCCATGCGACCGGAACCGGGTTCAAATTCAGCGCCTGCATGGCAATCCGGCCCAACTGAGTACCAGTCACGCGGTTCTTGGTTCCAAACAGCTCCTCGATTTTCGTGACAGTGGGCGCGTCTTTCCATTTCAATCCCAGCTGTATGCCGCGGAGCTCGCAATGGCTGAACAAGAACTTCAAACCATGGCGCTTCTCAAGCGGATCACGAAGAATTCGTTGGGAGTCAGGGCTGTAAAGGAAGTGATACTGCGATGCGCGGCCGGGGAACATATAAGCATAGTCCAGCACGTTCAGATATGGCGCGCCGCCTGCTGAGTTCTGGGTGGACGCGGCATAGATATCCACAATACCCTGCTGGGCTTTTTCAACGCAGGATGTCTGCCCACAAATCTGGTTGTCGCCGATGAATTCGACACGGATTTCACCGTCGGTACGGCTTTCCAGATCACGGGCGAACTCAAGAGCCCCTGCCCGCTCGATCAACAGGTTACGGTCATTGAAACCTGATGCGCCAAATTTCAGATTGTGTTTCGGTTCTTTCGAGAACCGTTTTTCATAGGTGGATTCAGCGGCCGACGCGAGATTTGAAAGACTCATGGCGCCGCCGAATGTACCTGCAGCCATCAAGGTTGAACTCATACCATACCGACCCGCAACCTTGAAAAGATCACGGCGCGACAGGTGGGCTGTATTCTTCAAAATACTCATGCATTCCTCCCAGGGGTTTCTCATTATTGAGACTTGCGGTCTCATTAATTATCATGTAGCAGTAAAGGAAGCAAGCGAAATTTAGCCGCCATAAACAGATCGGGGGAGGTCAATAAATGGAGATGCTGGAGGCAGATTATGTTGTTGTGGGGGCTGGCTCCGCAGGCTGCGTCCTTGCCAATCGCCTCAGCGCAGATCCCTCCTGCAAGGTTGTACTGCTGGAGGCAGGAGGGCGCGATCTGAATCCGTGGATCCACATTCCGGTCGGTTATTTCAAGACAATTCACAATCCCAATGTCGACTGGTGCTATAAAACCGAACCGGACCCCGGTTTGAACGGACGCTCAATTGAGTGGCCCCGCGGTAAAGTCCTGGGCGGTTCATCTTCGCTAAACGGCCTGCTCTATGTACGCGGACAGCCGCAAGACTATGACCGTTGGCGTCAGATGGGGAATACAGGTTGGGGTTGGGATGATGTGCTTCCGCTGTTCAAGCGTTCGGAAAGGAATGAACGCGGTGCAGATGAGTTTCACGGCGATCAGGGTCCCCTGTCTGTATCCAATATGCGTATCCAACGCCCGATTACCGATGCCTGGGTCGCGGCCGCCCAGGCAGCAGGTTACAAGTTCAATCCTGACTATAATGGCAAGGACCAGGAAGGCGTTGGTTTCTTCCAGTTGACATCTCGCAATGGTCGTCGTTGCAGCTCGGCCGTTGCCTATTTGAATCCTGTAAAAAGCCGGGAAAACCTTCAGATTATTACCCATGCACTGGTTGAAAAGATAATCATCGAAAACAATCAGGCGACGGCGGTAACATGGAAGGACAAGGGAGGAAGGGTCCACACCGTCAAAGCAAACCGCGAGATCATCCTGTCAGGCGGAGCAATCAATTCACCGCAATTGCTAATGTTATCGGGAATTGGTGAAGCTGCCCAACTTGTAGAACATGGCATTGAAGTAAGGCAGGACCTGCCGGGCGTCGGCAAGAACATGCAGGATCACCTTCAGGCACGGTTAGTTTACAAATGCAATGAGCCAACCTTGAATGACGAAGTGCGGTCCATTTTCGGGCAAGCTAAAATCGGCTTGAAGTACCTGATGTTCCGTGCTGGCCCAATGACAATGGCTGCAAGCCTTGCAACCGGATTCCTGAAAACCCGGGATGACGTGGAAACTCCCGATATTCAGTTTCATGTTCAACCGCTTTCCGCAGAAAACCCTGGAAAAGGTGCTGACAAGTTTTCGGCATTCACGATGTCTGTTTGCCAATTGCGGCCGGAAAGCAAAGGCGAAATTCGCCTAACCAGTTCGAATCCCAAGACATATCCCAAAATCATTCCAAACTACCTGTCGACGGAAACTGACTGCCGCACCATTGTTGCCGGCGTCAACATTGCCCGCAATATCGCACGTCACGCGCCATTGACCTCGAAAATATCCGAAGAGTTTCGTCCACATGAATCCCTTTCCATGGATGATTATGAAGGCACGCTGGATTGGGCTCGGGACAATACTGCATCGATCTACCATCCGACCGGCACTTGCAAAATGGGGTCCGGGAAAGGCGCGGTCGTGGATGAGCGTCTGAACGTTCACGGTATTGGCGGACTGCGCGTTGCTGACTGTTCGATCATGCCGGAAATTGTGTCGGGAAACACCAATGCGCCCGCGATCATGATTGGTGAAAAAGCCAGCGATCTGATCATCGAAGATCGAAACAGACCCCTTTGATCACAGCATCATCTATTTCTTTCAACTGAAATACTATCCAAGGATCCTCAGCCATGAAAATGACAACTGAAGAAGCATTCATCAAAGTTCTCCAAATGCACGGTATCCAGCATGCCTTCGGAATAATCGGCTCAGCAATGATGCCAATTTCAGATCTATTTCCTGAAGCGGGAATCAAGTTCTGGGACTGCGCTCATGAAACATCAGGCGGCATGATCGCAGACGGGTACACACGTGCATCCGGCAAGATGTCCATGGCCATTGCACAAAACGGGCCGGGTATCACGAATTTTGTTACCCCGATCAAGACCGCTTACTGGAACCACACACCAATGCTGTTGGTTACGCCGCAGGCTGCCAACAAGACGATCGGTCAGGGCGGATTCCAGGAAATCGAGCAAATGAAACTGTTTGAGGACATGGTCTGCTACCAGGAAGAAGTACGCGACCCCTCACGCATGGCCGAAGTTCTGAATCGCGTGATCGAAAATGCCTGGCGGCTCAGCGGGCCAGCACAAATAAATATTCCCCGGGACTACTGGACCCAGGTGATTGATATTGAGCTGCCGCAGATCATCCGGTTGGAGCGTTCTTCTGGTGGCGAAGAGGCAATCAAGGCCGCGGCTGAATTGCTCTCTGGTGCGAAGTTCCCGGTCATTCTCAATGGTGCCGGCGTAATCCTTGGCAATGCAATTCCGGCCAGCCAGGCCTTGGCCGAACGGCTGGATGCCCCGGTATGCTGCAACTACCAGCACAATGATGCCTTCCCCGGCTCTCATCCGTTATCGGCCGGCCCATTGGGATATAACGGCTCGAAAGCTGCAATGAAGCTGATAGCTGAGGCTGATGTTGTTCTTGCACTCGGCACTCGCTTGAATCCGTTTTCAACACTTCCAGGCTATGGAATGAGCTATTGGCCGAAGGACGCAAAAATCATTCAGGTGGACATAAACTCCAGCCGAATTGGCCTTACCAAGAAAGTTGACGTGGCAGTACAAGGAGATGCAAAGAAGGTTGCAGAAGCTATTTTGGAGCATTTGTCTGACAGTGCAGGTGATGCTGGAAGAGCAGAGCGCAAAGAACTGATTTCGCAAACAAAATCTCGCTGGGTACAAGAACTCAGTTCCATGGATCATGAAGACGATGAAGATGAAGGCGTAACCTGGAACGAGCGCGCCCGAGCTCGCCAGCCCAAACATATGAGCCCTCGCCAGGCATGGCGAGCCATTATGGCTGCGATGCCAAAAGACGCGATCATTTCATCAGATATCGGAAACAATTGCGCGATCGGTAATGCTTACCCAACATTTGAAAACGGTCGCAAATACCTCGCTCCCGGCCTGTTTGGCCCTTGCGGTTACGGCTTGCCTGCGATTCTGGGTGCAAAGATCGGTTGCCCTGATGTGCCTGTGATCGGTTTTGCCGGTGATGGTGCCTTCGGCATTTCCATGAACGAAATGACTGCATGTGGCCGAAATGATTGGCCTCCGATTACCATGGTAATCTTTCGCAACTATCAATGGGGTGCCGAAAAACGAAACACCACACTTTGGTTTGACGACAACTTCATTGGGACGGAACTCAATCTGGATGTAAACTATGCAAAGGTTGCTGAAGGCTGTGGCGTCAAGGGTATTCAGGTCACGACAATGGAACAACTGACCGACGCTTTGCAAACTGCCGTCAAGGAACAAATGAATGGAGGAGAGACAACGTTTATCGAGGTTGTTTTGAATCAGGAGCTCGGCGAACCCTTCCGTCGCGATGCAATGAAAAAGCCTGTACGTGTTGCCGGAATCGATCCTGCAGATATGCGCGAACAGCAAGCCGTATAATTCGGTGGATCGCATGAATTTTCTCGACGAGCTTTATGCAAAGGCCGGACGGACGAGTACCAGAATCGTTTTGTCCGAAGGCGAAGACTTGCGTATCGTTCAGGCGGCAATTCAAGCTCAACGGGATGGTTTATGCGATCCGATTCTTATTGGAAACAGCACAAAAATAGGCGATCAATTACGGTCACTTGAGGCTGAGCCTGCCAATTTGGAAATCATTGACCCAACCAATTTTCGGTATTCCGAAAATTATGCCGACGCTTTTTTAGAGGTGCGCAAACACAAAGGGCTTACCGAAGAAAAGGCGACCGAGGCAATGCGTGATCCGCTATACTTTGCCGCTATGATGGTACGCCAGGGAGATGCCGGTGGTACTGTCGGTGGTGCGGTCAACACGACCGGCGACACATTACGGGCCGCGCTTCAGGTCATTGGGCCAGCGCCGGATGTCACCACCGTGTCGAGTTTCTTTCTCATGGTTCTTGATCAGGACCACCATCCAAAACAAGGCGTATTTGCATTTGCCGATTGCGGATTGATTGTCGAGCCAGATGCGAACCAGCTTGCCCAGATCGCCATTTCGACGGCTGACAGCTATCAGGCGATCACCGGAATCGAGCCCAATGTGGCAATGCTCTCTTTCTCGACCATGGGAAGCGCAAACCATCCAAATGTCGACAAAGTGGTCGAGGCGACTGCCAAGGTACGCGACCAGCGTCCTGATCTGAGGATTGAAGGCGAACTTCAGTTTGATGCGGCATTCGTTCCAGAAGTCGCTGCTGCTAAGGTACCAAAGTCCCAAAGCGGCGGTGAGGCCAACATCCTGGTTTTTCCGGATCTTGAAGCTGCCAATATCGGTTACAAGATTGCCCAGCGTATCGGTAAAGCCAAGGCGATCGGCCCAGTCCTGCAGGGATTAGCCCATCCGGCCAATGATTTGTCGCGCGGATGTGATGTCGAGGACATAGTGCACCTGATCGCACTTACTGCCTGTCAGGCAATTGGGGTGGAAAAATCATGACGTCGTCGCCACATAAACGTGGCAACTGGCAATGATTTCGCCAAGAAAAATGTGCTAGAGTTCTATTTACCCAGACCAAGGGAGGGTTCCCCATGCTCTTTCGGCAGCTTTTCGACAAGACGTCCAGCACTTATACCTATCTGCTTGCGAGCCGAATGGGTGGGGAGGCGCTACTCGTCGATCCGGTCCTTGACCAGACAGGCCGGTATCTGAAGCTGCTCGAGGAACTTGATCTGAAACTCGTCAAGGTAATCGACACGCATATCCATGCCGATCATGTGAGCGCAATGGGTAAGCTTCGCGATGCTACAAGATGCGTGACGGTAATGGGCGCAGAATCACCTGCAGACGTTGTCTCCATGCATGTCAGCGACAATGAAAAGATTAATATTGAGGGCATAACGCTCAGGGCATTGCATACACCCGGACATACCAGTGAGAGTTACAGCTTTCTGATGGATGATCGCGTATTTACCGGCGATACCTTGCTCATTCGCGGTACCGGCCGCTGCGATTTTCAGAATGGCGATCCCTACGAGCAGTATCACTCGCTTTTTGAGCGATTGTTGAAATTGCCGGACCAGACGATGGTTTATCCCGCACATGACTATAAAGGTGACACCGTCAGTACCATTGGCGAGGAAAAAATGTTCAATCCGCGCCTCAAGGTGAGCTCAGCCGAGGAATATGCGGAGATCATGAACAATCTCAATCTACCCAATCCGAAGATGATGGATGTCGCTGTGCCGGAAAATCTGAAACTGGGATTGCTCCTCGATGCGCAGCATCGGGTTCCAGCGGTAGAAGTTGGGGAGTTGCTTTCAGCCTGGCCTAATGTAGACGGGCAGCTGATTGATATACGCGAGGACAGTGAACGCGAGCGGGATGGCGCCATTCCGAACTCCATGCATCTGCCCTACGGACAATTCGAAACCTATTGTGAGGCGACCGGTCCGCTTCGAGTATTGGGGCAGAACTCCCGATTGGTACTCTATTGCGCAGTCGGCGAACGTTCCACACTGGCAGTCGAAATTGCCGATGAGCAAGGTATCAAGAATGTTGCGCATGTACCCGGTGGCTTTCGCGAGTGGAAAGCCGAGGGCGGTCCGGTCGAAAAGATTGATTAGGAAAGCACCCTAACTGTCTGAAAGATTTTTCAGATGTCCGCTCTTGATCCAGACCTTGGCACCGTTTGCGCCGGCTTCGGCCGACATGCGCGCGCCCGGAGGCAAACGAAGCCAGTCCCACTTTTCCAGTTGATCGCCGGATTCTGAGATCGATCCTTCCAGTACCAGTAGTTCCAAGCCGCCTGGAGTATCAATCTCGGTCTTGGAATTTGGTTTCCAGTGCTCGACGCGTACCGCTTCCCTGTCGTCGGAAAACAAGGGTTGTACGTCGATCGCGGATTGGATCTTTTCATGTACCTGCGTTCTGTCTTGAGGATCGAACTGATGAAGCTTTACGAATATGATTGCCCCCTGCCCGGATGCAGGCGTATGGGATGATGTCGGTGGATTTCTGACATAACTGCCGACGGGAAAATCCCCGTGCTCGTCCTGGAACACCCCTTCCAGCACAATATACTCCTCGCCACCATCATGGGTGTGGGCTGAAAACGAACTGCCGGGCGCATAGCGGACTATGGTGGTTGCGCGAGCTATTTCATCACCAATACGATCGAGCATTTTTCGCTCGACACCAGCCATTGGCGACGGGACCCATTCGTTCTCTTCATATTTCACTACTACGCGCTGATCGAAATCTGCATTTACCCGCAATGAACCGCTCCTTTGGTGATCAATTGCCATTGTTAAGGCAGGCGTTATGGCACTGGCAAAAATCTAGGTAATGATAACCGATGCTTCAACCAGAGATGACAATCCATACTGCTTGATGGTTGATGATGGTGCTGACAGCCAGGATTACCGGGCGGGACTGGTCTCGGCGTTCAGTGAACGGATCTCCGTGATCCGGTGGTCAATAAAGGAACGCAGCTTTTCGCCGGCATTCGCGGCACTCTTGAGATAGGATTCATAATTTCCGGCGACTTCCAGAATCGCTTCTGCATACTCATTGCAATCCGTACAAACTGGAGCGTCGGCCAATTCCGTCCACCGGCGCATTGCGAAACCTTCAGGCACTGCGATCGGCGTGCCTGACAGTGCTGCTTCGATCACGAGGCCCGATCCACGGCCTCCATAGTTTTGTACATTATAGGGCAATACCAGCAAATGACTTCGCGATATTGCATCATCGAATTCGGCTTCATCCATAACGGACGGCAACATTTCCACCGAGAAGTGATCATCGGTCTGATCGGCGAGGATCAAATTCAACGCTTTCATGGCCGATTGGAATTCTTCCGGCCGTTTTATTCCCGGTGACACGGACTGAACCAGGAAGGTGAATTTCTCAACCGGCCATCTATCCTTTGAAGAGATCAGAAGGCGAGCAAGTTCCGGAATATACCCAGGTTGCTGTTCGGCCCGTTTTCCGCCGAGAAACCCAACCACAAATTCTTTGTCGGGGTCTCCGGTTTTGACCATTTTGCTGGTTGCTTGAGATGCCAGCGGCATGATCCAGGGCTGCACTAGAGAATAGCCATACTGATCGATCAAGGATTTCGCAGTTTCATCGGTCTCGCTGAAAACCAAAACATTGGAGCGTGATTTCTGAAGTTTCGCCAGCCTTATATGTGCGTCATCAATTCCGTGGCCGATCGGTATCATATCAACAAAGCGGATTATGAAAATCGGTGAATCTGCTTGCTGCATTGCTTCAATCGCGATCGACAAGGCTGCAATGATCCTGTCTGTCGTATGGACAATCACCAGGTCGCTGCGTGATAAACCGAGTTCACTTATCATTCGGGAAATTATTTTCGCATCCCGACTGATTTGGTCAATTTCCTTTTCCCGATCCTCAAGTCGTGTTTTTGAAAATAATTTTGGAATTCGAGAGAAAAATCCCTTGGAGTGTGTCCACCTGATCACCTTCACGCCAGGACCGAAATCCAAACCCCTATACGCCTCTCGACGAACGGCCAGGTAACAATCCATATCGCCAAACAATGAGATCAGCGTCCTGTCAGTCTGAAAAAAATGTCCCGACTTTGTTTTGCAGTCAGGATCCAGTATGAGCACCTTCTTCAAGACTTATGGCTTTCAATGGAATCTTTGCATCTGAAAATGACTGCGGCAGTTGTCCTTACTTGTCGCTTTTATCAAGGTTCAGGCTAAAGTCTATCCTCTCAAAGAGGTATATCATTGCCGAGTTTCACAGAACTCATAAATGCTGTGTGTTTTGGCTCGCCTGATCGAAT
>JBCCEP010000029.1:0-18386 GCA_039030215.1 Pseudomonadota bacterium | reverse complement strand
GACCAAAACTGTTCATAGTTCTTGATCCAGCCGAATGCAGCTTCCAGATTCCCCACATCACTCAGCGCACAATGGCGTACGCGACCCCGTTTCTCGATCGAAACCAATCCTGCCTTTTCCAGCAAACGCACATGCTGCGAGACAGCCGTTTGCGTCATGTCAAAAGGACGGGCTAGTTCACCAAGCGGTTTTTCACCGGTCGCAAGACTTTCCAGAATGGCACGCCGTGTTTCATCGGATAGTGCAAAAAAAGTGCTGTTCAGATCACCCAAGAGCAAACCTCCAATACTGAAGTGATTAGTTGACTATTATCACAGATCACTCAATAGTCAAGTAATTGCTTCAGTATTTGGCAAACGCAATCGGGTCAATCCGGCCGGCCGCCAATCAATATGAGCTTTGCTTGACTTGGGCCGCATTCTTGCTCATTTACACTGAACGAATTCTCCCCCGCGTGGCGCCGTAAATGAAACCCTTCCTAGTTTTGCAACTTCGTCCCGAAACGGAAACCTCCGATGACGAATATCAGGCGATCCTTGACAAGGGAGGCCTGGAGGCGTCCCAGACCACTCGTATCAGGCTCGATCAGCAACCTCTGCCGGCAGACCTGGATCTCGATGATCATGCTGGCGTTATTGTCGGAGGTGGACCGGGATGCGTAAGCGATGAAGAAAACAAGAAAACAGACATCGAAAAACAGATCGAGGAAGCGGTCTTCAGCCTGATGCCAGCGGTAACCGGAAACGATATTCCATTCCTCGGCTGTTGTTATGGCATCGGAATTCTTGCCCATCATCTGGGTGCAGAAGTTAACAAGGACCGCTACAGCGAAGTTGTTGGCGCGGTCGAATGCCACCTGACCAAAGACGGTTCAATGGACCCCATTCTGGAAGGTTTCCCGGACAGATTCATGGCTTTTGTCGGGCACAAGGAGGCGGTGCAGAACCTGCCTGATGAATGCGCTCACCTGCTTTCTTCCGATCCCTGCCCGTTCCAAATGATCCGTTACAAATCCAACGTCTATGCCACCCAGTTTCACCCGGAAGCAGACAGCGATGTATTCGAAACCCGGATTAATGTTTACCGGAACAAGGGGTACTTCCCACCGTCCGACGCCGACAAGATCATCGAGCTTTGTCATCAGCAGGATGTGCGCGTCCCCGGACAGATTCTGAAAAACTTCGTCGACACTTATAAATAAAGCCACCGGATTCTGTTACTGGATTCAGCTTGTGACGATCGGCACACCGGTCGGTCGGCCTCCGCCCCATTTGCGTTGCGCAGCAAACGAACAGAGCAGTTCGTGTGAACGACACGCGCCGCCAGACGAACCGGAATCCGGATCGCCTGAACGGTGTCCTATGGAAAAGCAAATCGACGGAGAACAACATGTCAAACAAACCAGAAAAAATGAGCCGCCGCGTATTCTTCAGCCGCTCACTGATACCGGTAGCCGCTGCAGCAGCAGTGGTAGCAGCAACACCAATGCTTTCAGATCAGGCTCAGGCCAACACGCCGGACTATAATCGTGGCTTTGGCGACGGTCAGCGCGATGGTCGCCAGGACGGCTATACTGACGGCTACAAGGACGCCTACAAGGCATCTTTTCAGGCAGCCCTCAACAGCGGCGGCATGATGACCTTCCAGAAATCAGGCGCTTCCTTTGAGGAATATCGTCGCGGTTTTGAAAAGGGATACATGTTCGGCTACGAACAGGGTTGGATGAGCGGTCAGCGCGATGGTGGCCATGACGGTTTCCAGGATGGAAGCGACTGGCGCAACAACATGCGGGACCAAATGCGTAACTGCATGCGTACCAATAGCTGTGGTTGAACTGGTTTCAATCCAGCAAACCAAATGACCTTTCTACGCAGGAGCCGCCCAACAATAGTTTGGCGGCTCTGCCGCGTCTGGCGGCGGATCAGCGGTGAATCTGACGATCACCAGTGCTTATTGGCTTGACCCAGTCCAGGATTTTTCATCCGACCTGTAATCCTGCTTGCCTGAAACGGAATAAGCGTCTTAACTGCATCTTCAGACCATCGGCGAGGAGAGAGTATTGAGCCAGGGTGTTACCAACCGCAGAATTGCATTTCTTGCCATTGCATTGGGCGTAGGTGGAATAATATTCGCCAACCATTCTGACTGGTCCGTGACAAGACAGATCGGCTTGATGCTGATCCTGTATTTCGTCTTTTTCATCTGTCTTTTTTTGTATTTCAAGATCAAGGATGCCAGGAAATCCCGGGATCAATCCTAGGATCGCCGAACGACAAGAAGACCCGTCAATCTGATGAAATTGCTTTAGCGCTTGCGGGACTGCGCCAGTTTGGCGATTGCCGTAGTCACCGCACCGATTATCGCCGGTGACAGGATTTCCTTGGGATGGTGCACGAACTGGACAATCCCGTCGCGCGCCGTTTGCACATCATCCCGAAGCTGGGTTAACCCTGCCTGGACCTGATCGACCTCGGCTCCAATTTCCGCCAGCGCAAGGTCCCTGACTTCCCGAACCATCTCTTCTTCAGCAGCCGGATGCATTCGTTGCGCCAGAAACAGCAGCACACCGGCAATGATAATGTCGGCAATTCCGACGACAAAGGCAGACCAGGCTTGGCCTATTTCCGGCTCAATGGCAAAAAACAGCGCCAAGTTGAACATTCCCCAGGCAAACAGGCAAGAAATGCCGGCGATAACTCCCAAGGCCAGCTTCTTTGTAGTCAGGTTTAGTTTCGCCTCGGCCAGAATTTTTTCGGAACGCCAGAGTAAGGCAAGGTTTCGTGTAACTTTACTCATGACTTGCCCTCAAAACCTGGATGATCTTCCGATCAGGAGTCCGACCAGAAACGCCAGCCCGATCGCGAGCAGAGGATTTCTCTCAATCTCCTTCTCGCCTAGCTTGGCGATATCCTTCAGCACCGTTCCGGTGTCGGATTTCACATCATTGATCAAATCTTCGATGGACTTGTCTTTTTTTGCGTCACCTGAAGCCCGGGGTTTCGCATCGGCTTTGTCCTGCGCCGGTCCAGCCGCCTTTTCCTTACGTAAATCGTCCAGCTCCTTACGTAACTCGTCCAGCTCTGTCCGCAGAGTTTTTCGTGCCGCCATAAGTAAATCCACTGTAATTGGGGCTTCCTTAATACCACAGTGCGGAAATGGCAGCGATCAGTTGATTAACATATGGTTAACGCAGTAATAATCCGGAGCAAATATCGGTAACAGTACTGTCGTGCAATATCCCGGTTTTCTTTGCACGCCAATTGACAGAAACAAAATTCGACGAGCATCGGGAGTTGCCATCCCCACACCTCACGGGCAATATCGATTCAGTCACAAGATTTACCCAACGGATGACAACATGCGCGCATATCGGCTTCTGACACCAATCTTCGTAGCTGCCCTTTTTGTATTGTTCATAGGACTTTACGCACCTGCAGCAGCAACCGTTAATATTGTCGCGTTTGGTGACAGCAATACGAAAGGTTTTGGTGTACCGGCAGCTGGTAAATATCCGACAAAGCTGCAACGGGATTTGCGAGCCCGTGGCTATGATGTTGTTGTCAGAAACAGCGGTGTCAACGGTTCTACATCAGGTGGCGGTTTGCGGCGTCTCGGTGCTGCCGTACCGGCTGGCACGGATATCGCTATTGTATTCTTTGGCCGCAATGATGTCCGCTTTGGTGTATCGGAAACGCGCATGCGATCCAATCTGGACACGATTGTCGGCCGCCTGACTTCGCGCGGCGTGACGGTTATCCTTTGCGGATTCTACCCGTTCAACTTTGCCAATATCGCCGCAAGACATGGCGCCATCTATGCCGGAGATTTTTTCGCTGGCGTTACCGTAAGAGGCAAGAAGAAGCCGCAATACTCCCTGCGTGATATTGTCCCCCATTTGAACGCGGCCGGATACACAGTCGTGGCCAGTCGTCTGCGCCCTTATGTAGAACAGGCGATCAGGCGCACCGGCCGGTAAGCCCCTTCTGCCGTCAACTCAACCACGCCATTAATTGGCAACTGACACTCAAAAGCACCTAAAAAACCGCTTTTTCATCACAATTGCGCCATTTCCATGCCCCGTTGAATTGGAATTGGAATTGCAAATCTTGAAGCGGGAAAAAAGCTATGAATCCGGCATTGGTTACAATGATTGTCCTCGGTTGCAATCACGGCGAAGCCGATTGCAATTTCATTCGTGAGGTGGATACGCGGTTTGAGACGGAGGCTGCGTGTCAGATGCAGGCCGATGCCGTTCTGAGCCAGACAAGACAGTCCGATTATCCGGTCGTGATGGTTGTTTGCGAAAAGCAGGAAAACTGGCAAATGGCCGAAAATGTCACGCCTCCGGCCAATAGTGCCAATGACACGCCGCATGTTGTAATGGCACCGGATCTTGCCGAGCCGCAAGAGCCGAAGAAGCGGGGAAAGATCCGGCAGTTTACCAAGAGAATGGGGAACGCTGTGCGGAACTTCGGACATGTGGTTGGCGATGGCTTCCGCGCCGTATTCTCACCACGGAAGCCGGCGCCCACCGACCCGATAGAATTGGGACGCCAGGGTTAATCAAGGGCACAACGCGTCCGCTTGCATCAATGATTATTGCTGCTGATCTGTAATCAAACCGATGGAACTGAACATGAAAAACCTCGTCATTGGATGTCTGCTCGCCGCAATGCTGGCAGGATGTACAACAATTGAAAAGACAGCAACCGGCGCAGGCGTCGGCGCGGCAATTGGCGCGGCGACCACCAAGACTGTAGGCGGTGCTGTGGTTGGTGCATTTATTGGCGGGATCGGAACTTTCCTGGCAACGACTGCCGATGGCCGGTGTCAATATCGCCGTTGGGATGGAACGATCATTACAAGAAGATGTCATTTCCGGTAGAAATGGCGCTGCGGCAGGCACCGAAATCGAGAGGTGAGGCTGGGGAAGCCCCAGCCGTCTTCCCCTAACATCAGCGGTCCAAAATATATGGTCCGCGCCTCATCGATGTCATCTGTACTATGCCAGAAACCTGTCGATACCGATGTGCCATTGAGCACATCCCGGCTCAATCTAGAGACCAATTGCTGTCTGAACCGTAATACTAAGATGGCGGCGATAAATTCAAACGATAGAATATTGTTTTAATTACATTATTTCGAAGTGTGTCAAAATGCACATCCGTGCCTGTAATCCTGTGCAATATTGACGATACAGGAACTTGAACCACTCCTGAAACCTCCAAGACCTCCAAAAAGGAAATGCCCGGCCTAGTGCCGGGTATTCTTTTTGTGGCTTATCGGAATGCCGATTTTGTTGTTAAATCTTCCGTTCAGACCAACCGTCGAACTACCCGAAATTCAAATGGAGCAATCATATGCGCTTGATGATAAAAATAACCATTCCGGTTGCAAAGGGAAATGCTGCGGCGAAGGACGGAACATTGGGTCCGGCGATCCAGTCTCTGATCGACACGGTCAATCCAGAGGCCTCATATTTCGCGCTGGAAGACGGAAAACGCATGGGCATCCTGATCTTTGAGGAAACCGATCAGGCTCGCATGCCGGTCATCAATGAGCCTGTCTTTATGGCATTGGAGGCAGCGATAGAAATTCAGCCCGTAATGACCGCCGAAGACATGCACCGCGGATTGGGCATCATTCAATAGGCATCCAGGTAAGCTGGAGTCTGCTCAGGAGTCCCATTTTCCGATCAGGATACCAGAGCTGGTTTCACCTGCGCGTGTGGCAAATACTTCTTCATCGGTCATAGTCACACGGTTCTTGCGACTGGTTATCCGCTCAAACAATGCTGCTTTCATTTCACTTCGAATGTCTCGATATTCCGGATTTCGTCCAAGATCGACAAACTCGTCCGGATCGTTTTCCAGATCGAATAGTTGCGGCGGGTAGCCGGTGAAATGAACATATTTCCAGCGCTCGTTTCGCAACATGTATCCACGTGCCTTGGATACATCGACGCCCAATATCTCGCGCGCGTCGTAGAAGGCATAATCAATCTCTGAAAATACCGCGTCACGCCAGTCATCTGGTGTGTTTCCGAAGAGCAGCGGCTGGATCGAAAGTCCTTCCAGAACATTATCGGCAGGTGGGGCACCGGTCGCTTCCAGAAAGGTCGGCACCAGGTCAATTGCTTCCACAAAATCGTTGGAAACGGTACCGCGCGTTGCATCGGCTTCCGGTCTTGGATCGTAGATGATCAGTGGAACACGAACAGAGGCCTCATGGAACAACTCCTTCTCGCCCAGCCAATGATCACCAAGATAGTCGCCGTGATCCGACGTGAAGACGATCATGGAGTCTTTGATCTTGCCCGTCTCCTCGAGCCAGTCGAAAAGATGTCCCAGGTGATCATCAATCTGCTTGATAAGACCCATATATCCAGGCAGCACGGTTTCCCGCACACCCTGCCTGGAGAAGGTTTCGCTGACTCCCATCTTCATGAAAGCCTCATAAACCGGATTTGGATCTTCGCGCTCCACCTCACTTCTAACGACCGGGAGGAAGCTCTCCGGACCATACATGTCGTGATAGGGTTCGGGCGCAATATAGGGCCAATGCGGTTTGATATAGCTGAGATGGCAAAGCCAGGGTTCGTCACCGGCCTCCACGATGAATTCCTTGGCCCGCGAGGTCGTATAGGGTGTCTCCGAATGCTCCTCCCTGATACGCGCCGGTAGATTTGAATTTTTCAGATACCAGCCCGAAAGCACCTCGCCATCCGGTCCTAGCGCCGAATTTGCATAGTCATTCCACGGATTTTCACCTTCATATCCGCGCTCTCGCAGCCAGTCATTATAGCGGAGTTTTCCGCCCCTGTTGCGCAGTGCCGGTGTTGGATGCAGACCGTCATCCCGTTCAAAGGGATCAAAGCCGGGCTGGCTGATGACCGTTCCGATTTCGCTGGTAGGATCAAGACCGAGACGCGCCATTCCCTCTTGGTCTGGCACCATATGCGTCTTGCCGACCACTGCAGTACGCACCCCCATCGGCCGCAAGTAGTCTCCAATCGTCTTCTCGCCAACCGGCAGCGGCACCCTGTTCCAGGTCGATCCATGGCTGAACACGGTCCTGCCGGTATAAAACGAAGCGCGCGACGGACCACAAACCGGCGACTGCACATAGGCTCTGTCGAAACGCACACCCATCTTCGCCAATCTATCAATATTCGGCGTTTCCAGATGGGGATGTCCGTAACATGACAGGTAATCCCAGCGAAGCTGATCGGCCATGATGAACAGGATGTTTTTGACTTTCGTCACGGCGCTACCTCATTGGTGGGGATTGGAAATTGAATTTGAAGGAACTGGCGATAACAGCCATAACTGAATTAGCAAATGCCATATTTGCGCTGACACCTTTCATCATTGCAAGCCGACAAAACCAAACATCGGTTTTACGATGAATTTGTCCAGCAATTAATTTTTATGCGCGGCGATTTATTCCGACAATCCACCAAACGCCCGAACATCCGTCCCTTCTGCCTGTCGCGTTTTCGTGTAGTCGGCAAATGTTGAAGCAGCACGCTCATCTTGCCAGTCGAGCAAAGCGCTTTTGTAACTTGGTCGGCTGGAGAGCCGCTCGAACCACGCCGCAAGGTTTGGAGTGCGATCAAATGGCCAGTCCATCAACGCAAATCGATGCACATTCGGCATCCAGGCAATATCGGCAAGCGAGAACTGGTCGCCGGCCAGATATTCACGCCCATCGGCAAGAAGCCCATCAAGATGGGAAAACCCGGCATCGATCCGCCGGACGGCGCTATCGAGCCGATCACGATCAAATCCGTTCTCGAAGTCCTTTCGAAATTGCCTTAACCACGCATTATTGTGTCTTTCCTGAAAGGCTTCTGCCTGCTGGGGAAGAGGCGGTGGTTCTGCACGAAACAAAAACTCGAACGTCAAAAGCTTCAGATCCATCTGCGCGTCATCTGCCATCTGCAACAATTCCGGTGACTCCAGCCGCATCAACTCAGGTACGTCAACCGCGACATGCTGGATGATATCGATCGATTCAATGAACAGCCTGCCATTGTCGACCAATGCCGGCACCAGACCCTTGGGATGAATAGCCTGATAGGCTTCACTTGCATGTTCATCCTTTTTCAGATTGACCAAATGGCCTTCATAGCCCTTGCCCATCTCGTCCAAGACGATCCGTACCCTCTGAGAACAACTCGACAAGGGTGCGTGCCAAAGATGTAAGCCTTTCAGCGACTTTAAACTCTGATCACCGGGATCGATTTCAGGCATGGCTCCAGCTCCTTAGAATTCCACCCTGTCGCCACCCTTGAGCGCCAGCATCTCGCGCGCCTCATCTGGACTAGCAACCTCGCAACCCAGATCCTCGATGATCCGCCGGATCTTGGTGACCTGCTGCGCATTGTTTTCGGCAAGCTTGCCGCGGGAAATGAAAAGACTGTCTTCCAGCCCTACCCGCACATTGCCGCCCATTTGGCTGGCAGTCGTAGCAAGCGGCATTTGCGCTCCGCCGGCGCCCAGCACAGACCATCTGTAATCATCACCAAACAGGCGATCCGCGGTGCGTTTCATGAAGATCAGATTGTCGACATCCGGCCCGATGCCGCCAAGAATTCCGAAAATGAACTGGATAAAGATCGGCGCTTTGAAAAGACCGATATCCACGCAGAATTTCAGATTGTAGAGATGACCGACATCGTAACATTCATGCTCGAACTTTATGCCATGCGGGGCCAGTTGGGTGGCCGCATTCTTGATGTCGGCAAATGTGTTGCGGAATATGTAAGTGTCAGAATTTGCGACGTAGTCCTTTTCCCAATCGAACTTCCATTCATCATACCTTCCCGCCAGCGGGTGGAAGGAGAAATTCATCGACCCCATATTCATCGAGCACATTTCCGGCGAGAACCGCAGTGCTGGCGCAATTCTCTCCTCGATCGTGTTTTTCAGGCTGCCCCCGGTGGAAATGTTGATCACCGCATCGGTAGACTGCTTGATGCGCGGCAGGAACCTGGAGAAGGTTTCGGGATCGATCGAAACCGACCCGTCCTTCGGGTTTCTGGCATGCAAATGCAGAACCGATGCCCCGGCTTCAGCGGCAGCAATGGCCTGTTCGGCAATGTCGTCCTCAGTATAGGGCAATGCGTCCGACATGGTCGGCGTATGGATGGCACCGGTTATCGCGCAGGTAATGACGGTCTTGTTTCTTTTCGCCATGTCAGGTTCCTTCTTTATCTTCCTTTTTCACGCGGTAGCCGAGCGGAAAGAGCTGCAGGTCGAAACGGTCCCGAATGAGACCCCATAATCCCTTGGGTGCTTTCAGCATAACGACAATTGCCACAGCACCCAGTACCATCAGATATATCGTGCCCAAGTCAGCAAGCGTTTCGCGCAAAGCGAAGAAGATCAACGTGCCGATTATCGGCCCTTCAATAGTTCCAATGCCGCCGATCACGACGATGAAGATCACAAATGCAGTCCAGTCATTCACCGAGAATGCAGCATCCGGTGAAATTCGAAGCTTCTGCAGAAATATCAGCGCACCCGTCATCGCAGTCAGCGCCGCCGTCACGATATAAACCAGGAACTTCGTACGCCAGATGTCAATACCAAGCGACTGCGCTGCCAGCTCATTGTCTCTTATTGCCGTCAGCGCGAGTCCTCTGCGTGATCTCAGGAACAGATAGACTGCAAGTACCACAACTATCGCCGCCCCAAGCGCAAGCCAGTAGCTGATCGCTTCGCGCGATTGGCGGCTTGCTGCAATTGACCTGACAATACCCACCGGCAGGGACGTGCCGGAACCGCCACCCAATGCCGATATCTGCGAAAATGACAATCGAAACACTTCTGCCATGACCCAAGTTCCGATCGCAAAATAGGCACCCCGCAATCTGAAAATCAGCAGAGCCACCGGAACTGCAATCAGCGCACCGAGCAAAGCAGCGGCAGCGACCGCCGCCATTGGGTGCAGGCCAAGGAATATTGTTGATGCAAACAGCATGTAGCCGCCAAACCCGACATAGGCTTGCTGACCGACCGAGACCAGCCCGGCATAACCGGCCATCAAATTCCATAGGCTCGCAAGCGCCAGGTAGAGAAACAACTCGCTCATCAACCGCATATCGGCGCGACCTGCCCAATAAGGTGCTGCGACCAGAATGATCAATGCCACGGCGCCAAATACAGTCGCCATGCGCGCTGCCCTGGAGGAACGGGAAACAGTATATTGGCTTGTCGTCATCCCGATATCCTTGGAAACAGGCCATTTGGCCGAATGGCTAGAATGAACAGAAAGACAATGTGACCGGCCAGTAATTGCCAGCCCGGATCGATTTTCGCACCCAAAGTCTGGGCGGCACCGAGGATGACACCGCCTGCCAACGTACCCCATAAATTGCCTAGACCGCCGATGATCACGGCCTCGAACCCGAAGATAAGGCGACCACCGCCGATGGAGGGGTCGAAACTGGTCCGGATACCCAGAAGAATGCCGGCAATTGCCGTCACCGCAAGCGCGAGCGCCATTGCGAGACCAAATACATGGCGGCGATTAAGCCCCATCAATTGCGCAATATCCTGATTGTCGGACACGGCGCGGAAGGCACGGCCAAGCGCCGTGCGGTAAAAAATGAACTGCAAACCCGCAATGATCACGACCGCCATGCCAAAGGTCATTAGCGGCAGAATTCCAAGGGACAACCCACCGACTGAAACGCTCGCTGTTTCAAGCGCACCTGCATCCATCTTTTGCGGATCAGCCGTATAGACTTCCAGCAGCGCGTTTTGGATGATTACCGACAATCCGAACGTGACCAGCAACGGCGGAAGCAGGTCATCTCCAAGCGTCTGATTGAGAATGCCACGCTGCAGAACATAACCGAACAGCGCCATCGCCGGAATGACCAGCAACATTGCCACGAACGGATGAACACCCAGCACAATGGTGGTCGTCAAACCCATATAGGCGGCAAGAACAATCAGGTCGCCATGCGCAATATTCACCAGGCGCATGACCCCGAAGATCAGCGACAATCCTGCTGCAAAGAGCGCATACAAACCACCCAGCAAAATGCCTTGAACGAGCGCGTTGAGCCAATCCATTATTGTTCAACCCCGAAATAGGCGCGGCTGATTTCCTCGCGCGACACCGCGTCCGACATCCCGGTCAATGAAACCCGCCCTTCCTGCAAGCAATAGACACGTGAGGATACCGACAAGGCCTTGGTGATGTCCTGCTCGACAATCACCGCGCTCATGCCTTCGCCGACAATGCCCGGCAACGCGTCATAGATGGACTTTATGATCACCGGAGCCAGCCCAAGGCTGATCTCGTCGAACAGGATCAGATCTGGGTTTGACATCAGCGCCCGGGCAATAGCCACCATTTGTTGCTGCCCGCCCGAAAGCGAGGTCGAGGCAACCGACCGCCGCTCTTCAAGCACCGGGAATAGTTTGAATACCTTGTCGAGTGACCACGGGCCTTTCCGGCCCACCTGCCCGCCAATAACCAGATTTTCCTCAACTGAAAGCGAAGGAAAAAGCTGCCGTCCTTCCGGCACCAAGGCAATACCCCTCTTTGCGATCTGATCGGCCCTTAGCCTGCCGATTGGTTCGCTGCGATATCGTATCTGATCCGCGTCATTTTCCATCAGTCCTGAAATGGAGCGCAGAAGTGTGGATTTCCCGGCACCATTGGAGCCAATAATGGCCAGCACCTCGCCTTCCTGCACGTTCATCTCTACGCCGTACAGCGCCTGGAAATCTCCGTAATACGCATCAAGGCGATTTATTGTGAGGATCGGTTCAGGCATCGACCTCGATCCCGAGATAGATTTCCTGCACTTCCGGCGTTTGCATGATCGCGTGCGGTTCGCCCTCTGCAATCTTCTTGCCAAAATCGATGACAATCAACCGGTCAACGACAGCCAGCAGGGCATGAACGACATGCTCGATCCAGATGATGGAGACGCCACTGGCATGGATATTCTTGATGGTGTTTACCAGCGCGGCGCATTCGCCCTCTGTAAGGCCACCGGCAATCTCGTCCAGCAGCAGCAATTTCGGCCTCGCGCATAATGCCCTGGTCAGTTCCAACCGCTTGCGGTCAAGCAAGGTCAATTTGCCAGCAAGCGTATTGGCCTTTGACATCAATTCTGTCTGCTCAATGACTTCCAGACAGGTTTCTTCGGCACTCCTTCCACGTAGACCTGCAGACTGGGTGGCTGCAACCATCGCATTTTCAAAAACGGTCATTCCGGAAAACGGTTGCGGAACCTGAAAACTGCGCGCCATCCCGTCTTGCGATCTCCGAGCAGCACTTTGCTGGGTGACATCATTACCGTCGTAGAGAATGCGTCCCGAACTCGGCTTTAATGTACCCGTTATCAGATTGAACATGGATGTCTTGCCGGCGCCATTGGGTCCAATCACGCCCAATGCCTCGCCTTTCTGCACCTCATAGGAAAGTGCATCAGCAACAACGACCGCACCGAATGCCTTTTGCACATTGTCCAACTGCAGGATCATTTCAGCTTCCAAGCTCGCAAGAATTCAACTGGCGCCAAAAAGGCGCCAGGTGATTTTCAGATCGATCAGAGCAGTTTCAATTCCCCGGTCAGCGGGATCTCGGGCGCTGCCGAATTGGCCACAATCTTGAGATCGTGGGTATCGCCCTCTTTCTGCCATTGGCCACCCACAAGCGGTGTCTTGGTGACATTGTTGATTGGGCCATTCGACCAGTTGACCGGACCAACGATGGTATTCAGATTTGTCGCGGCGATCGCTTCGGTAATAGCGGTTGGATCTTCCAGATCCGAAGACCGCTTGACGACATCGGCAACAACTTCGAACAAGGCATGCTTGAAGCCGATGGGTTGCGTCCAGGGGCGTCCGGATGCTGCTTCATAGCCATCTGCCAATTCCTTCGCACTGGCACCGGTCAGCGAAGATTTGAACGGATGGTTGGGCGACCACCACACTTCGGAGGTCAGGCCGTCCCCGCGGCCACCCAGCGATTCGATCACCGACGGGAACAACAGTGCCTTGCCGATGGTGACAACCTTCGGGCTGAAGCCCTGTTGGGCGGATTGCGACCAGAACGTTGCAAAATCGGGCGGTATCATATTGCCTGTCACGATCTCGCAACCGGCATCCTTGAACGCGGCGATTTGATTGGAAAAATCATCCGACAGCGGCTGATACCGGCCCGGATCGGTCAATTCATAACCTGCCGCAGCAAGCGGTTTTGGAAGACCGTTTTCCTGGTCACCCCATGCATTTCCATCCGCGTCATTGGGGAACAATCCGCCGACTTTCTTTGTAACGCCGCTCTCTCCCCACATATCGAGGAACGCACCGATCACGTCCTCCAGACCCCAGAAGAAATGGTAGGTACTCTGGAAGCCTTCACCGGGAACACCATTGCGGCCGAAGAAATAAGGTTGCCACGGGCAATCGGTGGTAATGCAGGGAACTTCATTGACTTCCGCCTGGTCGGCAACCGGATTGGTCGTATCCGGCGTCGAGGCAGCGACGATGATGTCCACCTCGTCACCGAGAATAAGATCGGCAGCGACTTCAGCAGCCCGGTTCGGGTTGGACTGGCTGTCCTTTGAGATGATTTCGACCTGCCAGGTCTTTCCGTTGTTCTCCAGACCAGCGGCAAACAGCTCCTGGATGGCTGCAAGTACATATTCATCCGCCTCTGCAAATCCTGCCAGCGGACCCGTACGCGGGCTGACATGTCCGACCTTGATAACAGGGTCGGCGGCATAGGCGCGCGTAATGCTCAAAATGGCTGGAGCCGCGAGAACGGCGGCACCCGTCGACAAGAGTTTTCTACGGGAAATTCCATTTTTCTGTTGTTTCATTCTTTCCTCCCTTGATGGCTTGAATTCCGGCACATGGTTTATTTTTCCAATATGTCTTCCAGATTTGAGAGATGCCGCACGACCTTTGATCGTACCGCATCTGCCTCATCATCTGTCCATTTTCGAAATCCCTCACCCGATTTCATTCCCAACCGTCCTTCATCGACCAGTTGTTGCAAATAAGGCGAAGGCCCGTTGCGATCTTCAAGATCGAACAGGACGTTGTCGTGGATATCCAGCGTAAGATCGGTTCCCACCAGATCCGCGTTCTCAAGCGGACCGAGTACTGCAAGCCGGCGACCGAAACTCGACTTGATCACCGTGTCCACCGCTTCGGCATCGCAAATACCGTTCTCGACCAAGCTGACGGCCTCACGCCAAAGCGCATGTTGCAATCGGTTCCCGATAAATCCCGGCACGTCCTTGTTGACGAGTACGGGCGTTTTCCCGGCACTCTCCAACAGTCCCATCATTGCATCTGCTGCTTCTGCATCCGTCCATTCTGTCTTGACTACCTCCACCAGCGGAATCATGTGCGGCGGGTTCCACCAATGGGTACCCAGTGCCCGGCCTTTCAACCGCAATCCAGACATGATTTTCGTGATCGGCATGACCGACGTATTCGATGCCAGAATGCAGGTCTCCGGAGCATGGGATTCAATCTCCGCAAAGATTACCTGCTTCAATTCCATTTTTTCTGGTGCGGCCTCAAACACGAACTCCGCATCGGACACCGCGCCTGGCGTGGAATCCACAACGGACATGCGCTCAATTGCATTTGAGATATCAGCCGCATCGCATCCCATCTTTTGCATACTGTCGGATATTCGAGCTAGGACGCTTTCGCGCGCACCTTGGTCCGGATCAGTTATGGCAACCTTGTTTCCTGCCCTTGCCAATGTCAGGGCAATTCCGTGCCCCATTAGGCCGGCCCCGATAATCGCAATGTTTCGGGAATCAGACATCGCTCAGCCTGCCGTATATCCGCCATCGGCATAGAGAATATGCCCGGTGTAAAAGTCAGAAGCGTGCGAAGCCAGAAACAATAGCGGCCCGGCAAGGTCCTCCGGCTCACCCAACCGACCTTTGGGCACGCGTGTCAGAAAACCGTTACGCACCTTTGTAGCTTCATCGGTTTCTTCAAACATCCAGGCCGTTAGCGGCGACCGGAATACAGTCGGCGCTATCGCATTGACGGTTATTCCGCTCGGCCCAAGCTCGCAGCCCAACGCCTTGGTAATTCCGTCGACAGCAGCTTTTGACGCACAATATGCCGTATAACCTGCCGGGTGCCCGAGCAACCCGCGCGCTGATGAGACCAGCACGATCTTGCCGCCCTCGCCCTGCGCCTTCATCTGCCCGGCAGCAGCACGCGCCATCAGCCAGCTTTGCGTCACATTGGCATCCATCACGGCTTCGAAGGTCTCCGGCGCCATGTCATTTATAAGCGCGACCTTGTTCATACCCGACGCAACGACAAGAATGTCGAGCTGTCCAAAATCGGCAACCGCATCCGCCACAAGCTGGTTGCAGATTTCCTCGTCGGTTGGCCGCGCATTTATCGCCACGACTTCTGCGCCCAGTCCGCGGCACTCCTCTGAAATTTCATCCAGCGCCGATTGGTTTCCTGCTACGAGAACCAGTTTGCAGCCTGCGCCAGCCAGCACCCGGGCAGCGACCATGCCAAAGGCACCCGAGGCACCCGTGATCAGCGCAACCTTGTCAGTGACGTCAAACATCGAATGGGGTTTGGTCAGCTCGCTCATTTTCAACTCTCCGGCGGATAGGGGATGACCACCAGCATGGTGCAGGTGTGATTGGAACGATTTTCGATCTTCCTCGTTTCATCCGGCGGGATGGTGCAGCTGTCATATTTGCCCAGCACGACTTCCTTGTCCCCGACAATCACTGTCATCTCGCCTTCAAGCACCACATAGACTTTCTCGAAGGGCGTAGAATCCGGCCCGGCCCCGCCGCCGGGAAGAAACTGACTCAAACCCACCCATTGATTGGTCGGACCACCTTCCTCAAATCCCTGGAGTCGCAAGCCGATAACGCCAAAATGATTGGGCGCTTCATAAGTCTCAGCATCTTCAAAACGTTTGATATGCATTTCCGTCCTCCCGGCAGAAATCCGGCGGGCGTAGTCCTCGCCACGCCTTCGCTTTTAAAAATCCTCGCCAGCCTCAATCCGGTAATTCTGGTTCTTGTCGATCATTGCAACAAGGCGAATGATGCAACCGTCACCGCGGTCCCAGTTCCATGGAAAGAAGGCAAATGTCACGCGTTTTCCAGTAACAGCGTCCAGATCTCCGCCTACATTCTCAATGCCAAGAATCCCGTTGGAGAATAGCATGTTGTGGACGGGTTCCCATTCCGGAAACGCTGTCTTCCAGTCAATTCCGCCAGACCATTCCAGATATTCTTCCTCGAGATGCGGCATGATCGGACCGTTACGTTGAGGGCCAATCGCGGTCGCCAGCGGGTGGTCGTTTGCCTGGGTATCATGACCCACAACCTTGACGCCCTTTTCGATCATCCACTCGCCTGCTGACGGAACGAGCCCGGGGCAATAGGCAAAATAGTCACCATCTTCGTAATGTTTGTGCCAGCCGGTATTGATGATCAGAACGTCGCCCTTGCGGATTGCCTTGCCGCAAGCTTTTTCCAGGTCATCACCGGTAATTTGTTCCCACTTGTTCTTGGGGATGGACACCACAATTCCGCTGCCAAAAAAGTGCGGCAACGGTACTTCATCAATAAAGGGCGTGCCCTGGACGACATGCGCTGGCGCATCAATATGCGTCGTAACATGCATTGTGGTTGTAATCGTCTGGCTGAGAACTCCGGACTTTGCCATATAGTGCTGACGCTCGATCGCCACATCCTTGAAATATGGCCAGTTGGGACATTGAAAGCCGTAACGATGGCTGAGGTTATAGAACTCCAGCCCCATATCGTTATCGGTATTTGCCTGAAACTCGATCCCGCGAATTTTGACCATGTCGCATCTCCTCCGTCCACTGCACGCTTGCAATGTCGACCTGTTATGAATTGCGGTGGCTCCTCCACCTGTCCCGTATATTGATGCATATGTACCGTATTGCGGTCAAATTAAATTTGCAGTAAGGTTCAGTTTCTGTATCGCATTGCGGGCTACCGGCAGAGCCAACAAAGCCTCTGTCATCCGTTCGTGGGGAGTTGATGGAATTACGCAATGAATAACAAGACAAACCCGGAGGGATCGCGGTCAGGGGTCCAGGTGATCGCGCGTGCCGCTGAAATATTACGCACTTTAAAAGATACCCAAACCGGCATGAGCCTCGGCCAGATTGCCAATCGGATAGAATTGCCCCGCTCCACCGTACAGCGAATTGTCGGCGCCTTGCAGGCAGAGCAGTTTGTTATTGCGGGTTCGAATGGCGGTGGGTTCCGGCTCGGACCAGGAGTCGGCGTACTCGCAGATGCCGCGCGTTACAACATTGTTGAACAATGCAGATTGCTTCTTACGGAATTGACCCACGAGACCGGCGAGACGGCCGATCTTTCGGTCATGCGCGGCGGCGGCATGATTTTCCTAGATCAGGTTCCGGGGATTCACAGACTTCGAACCGTCTCTTCGGTAGGTGAAGTTTTCCCTTTGACTACTACTGCAAATGGCAGGGCATGCCTTTCTGCAATTGAACCAAGTGAGGCCAGCGCCCTGACAATCGAAGAATGGCAAAGGCGTCAGATTGATGGTGATCTAGACGAATTCATGCAATTGCTCGCCCGGGTCAGGGACACCGGCCTTGCCTATGACCTCGACGACCACACCAAGGGGATTTCTGCAATCGGTATCGCGTTTCGTGATTTGTCCGGCGATCTTCACGCCATCTCGGTGCCTGTTCCTTCGACGAGATTTGAGGACGAACGCAAAAATATCGAGACCGCGATCAAGAAAACCGCCGAGCACGTGATGAAGATGTTGCATCAGTGACGATTATTGAAAACATGAATGCCCAGCGATTGGTGTCATTCTTGTTGTTTCATGGTCTCAACGACATTCCGTACCGCAATCTGGAATATTTGCCGAACCGGAACCTCAGCCTCTTCCGGGCGCGCCATCAAACCGACGGGGCCTTGCGTGATACTGGTATCCAGAGGAAGCTTCTTCAAGCGCCCGTCAGCAATTTCATTGGCCGCCACACCTCCCGATATGATCCAGATTGCATCAGAGTTTCGGGTATAGACACGACCGAATGCGCCCGACACGGTTTCAATACGATTGGGAATATCGCCAATACCATTCGCGATGAGAAACCGCTCGACCAATGGCCGGATGGCGGAACCGGCCGGCGGAAACAGCACCTGCCAATCAACAATTTGCCGAATATCAAAAGATGGCAGAAGCGGGTGATCCGACCTGACTTTAGGACTAAGAGTGCTCGGACACTTTCGCAGTGAAAATCCATTGCATCTCCGAGCCCCCCTTAAAGACACACACACGTCAGCATTGTGTGCCGTGCGAAAATGCCCGAGGACTGGCCGG
>JBCCEP010000028.1:0-18483 GCA_039030215.1 Pseudomonadota bacterium | reverse complement strand
CCAGTACTTCAGGGCCACATTTCCGATCCTTCAAATCTTCAGTTTGGCAATCCGCAACTGATTGCCATGAATTTGCCGATTCATCCGGAGATCTCGACGCCCCGCTTTGTTATCGCCCTTGCTGCTGAACCATGGGCAAGACAATATGCGATCTGGTCATCTCCCACGCTATCGGATTTTTCACTTAGAAAGACTGTAACCAGCCGGTCCCAGATAGGCACTTTATTGCAACCGCTTGGACCTGGGCCCGAAGGGCGTTGGGATAATGCAAATGAAATCTCCATCCAACTGTCAGGCGATCCGCTGGAATCGAAATCCACACCACAGATCCTGAACGGCGCTAATGCTGCTGCTATTCATTGCGCCAATGGTGATTGGGAAATATTGCAATTTGCTAATGCCGATCTGCAGGGCGATGGATATTGGATTCTGTCGGGCCTGCTCCGTGCGCAATTGGGTTCCGATAGCGCAATGTATGCCGGTGCAGAATTCGGAGCGCGTTTTGTATTGCTTGATGCTGGCATTGGGACAATCGACCTGACGGAACTTGAGACAGGCCTTGAGTTGAACTGGCGGGCTGGACCCGCAGATGATCCGATATCTGCCAGCACCTATTCGCAGATCACCCACACACATATGAATGTTTCAAAAAGGCCCTACAGCCCTGTTCATCTGGAGGCTGCTAATTCCTCCAATGACGATATTATTCTTTCCTGGATACGTCGATCAAGGATCTCGTCTGACAGCTGGGATGCGGTAGAAATACCGTTGGGCGAAACGGAAGAAACCTATCTGGTTGAAATATTGGATGACGGTGGCTCGACAGTTCGTACGGTTTATGTTCAGGAACCGCAATATGTCTATACACCTGCCGAGCAGATAGAGGATCACGGACAACTCGTTTCTGTGCTCGAATTCTCCGTCGCTCAGATCGCATCTTCAGGCCTGCCGGGAACAGCCAGGCGCCTCGAAATGCAACTGTAGTAGCTTACCCGCGTCTCTGGATTAATTGCAGAGCCATTCATTTTCAGTTCAGATGAAAACTGCTAGAACCGACGCATGAAAAAACTACTGTGTATAGTATCTGGGTTTGTAATCCTTGTTTCCGCATTGGCGCAGGCCAATGCGGCAAATTGCGCGCGAGCGGCAAAGCAGCTAGCCGCCTCGCGAGGTGCTCAGGTGCTGGCGGCAACGCCCGTTTCTTCCGGCGGGCAGACTATCTGCCAGATAAAGCTGCTGATCCCAGGAAAGAATGGCAAGCCTCCCCGCGTGGAGACCATGAGGGTCAACGGATAGCCCATGAGAGTCCTCGTCATAGAAGATGATCCCGATCTCAATCGTCAGCTATCTGATGCATTGGAAGAGGCAGGCTACGTTGTTGATAAGGCTCTCGACGGCGAGGAAGGCCACTTTTTAGGCGATACCGAGCCCTATGACGTAATTGTCCTTGATATCGGCCTGCCAAAAATGGATGGCATATCCGTGCTTGAGGAATGGCGTCGCGAGGGCCGTAAAACGCCGGTTTTGATCCTTACAGCCCGGGACCGATGGTCCGACAAGGTATCCGGTATAGATGCCGGAGCGGACGACTACGTCACGAAACCATTTCATGTCGAGGAGGTGCTGGCACGCGTGCGGGCACTGATCCGAAGGTCCGCAGGTCATGCAGCTTCGACAATAAGCTGCGGTGACATCGAGCTCGATACGCGCGTCTCCAAAGTGACTGTGGATGGAAAACCGGTCAAGCTGACCTCACACGAATTCCGTTTATTGTCATATTTGATGCACCATCAGGAAGAGGTTCACTCCCGAACAGTACTGACAGAGCATCTGTATGATCAGGATTTTGACCGTGATTCCAATACCATCGAAGTGTTTGTCGGCAGACTTCGCAAAAAGCTTGGATCGGACTGCATAGAAACGGTTCGGGGTCTTGGCTATCGCCTGAAAGAGCCAACGGAACATGGCAAATAAGTCGCCGAATAACGGAAGCTCCAGTCTTACCCGTCGCCTTTTTTTGCTTACTTCGGTGTTCGCGATTGTTTGCGTTGGCCTGATCGCAATTGTTCTCAACAACGCCTATCGCAACAATGCCGAACGGCGCTTCAGCGAACTGATAACCGCTAATCTGTACAATTTATTGGGGTCGGTTGAATCCAATCAAGATGGCAATATTTCCGGCACACCCAATCTCGGTGACGCTCGTTTTCTCAACATTGGATCAGGCTGGTACTGGTCAGTGGAATCGGTGAGTGATCCTACAAACAAGATCACATCGACATCCTTAGCTGGTGGTGAAATACCTGACGGTAGCGACCAGCAGTTCGATGCCAATTTTCAACGACGGCACAGCTATCTGGAGGAAGGCGGGGCAGAAATCATTGCCATTGAGACGCAGGCGTTTCTGGGAGAAGGAAACAATATTTACAGCTTCAAGGTAACCGGCAATCAGAGTGAACTGTCTGACGAAATCACGTCATTTACCGGCCAGCTAACATTGCTGCTCTCCCTGTTTGCGCTGGGTTTTGTTGCTGCCAGCTACGGGATTGTTTCTTTTGGTTTGCGCCCGATAAAACTTGCCACCAGACGATTGGCGGACATTCGTGATGGCAAGGCGAACAGGATTGAAGGTGACTATCCGAGAGAAATTCAGCCGCTCATCGACGAAACCAATGCCTTGATCGATTCCAATCAGGCGATCATTGAACGAGCCCGTACGCAGGTAGGAAATCTTGCGCATTCGATAAAGACGCCATTGGCAGTTCTGCGTAATGAAGCAGGCAAGCTGGATGCCGGCCATAAAGCTCTGTTACTTGAGCAGACATCGATGATGCAGCATCAGGTCGACAATTATCTCAATCGGGCGCGTATCGCCGCCCGCCATGCCACCGTCACCTCCACGACCCAGATAGAACCTGTGCTTCGTCGGCTTGCTCGGGTTATTGTGAAACTAAATCCTGATATTTCCGTCAAGTTTGACGATTCTTCGAGATGGGATCGGGCCTTTGCAGGCGAAGAACACGATTTTGAAGAAATTCTGGGTAATATTCTGGAAAATGCAGCGCGATTTACAAAAAATACCATATTGCTGACGGTATCTGACGCGAATCTTGACGATAAATCGGCCTTCCAGCTGGAAATCGCCGATGATGGCCCTGGAATGAGTACAGAAGAGGCTGAGTTGGCAAAGAAGCGCGGAATGCGCCTTGATGAAACTTTGCCCGGTTCTGGCCTTGGTTTGGCAATCGTAAAGGACTATATCGAAGAATATCGAGGAGAATTTTCGATTGAAAGATCCACCATGGGTGGATTGGCGGTAAAGATCACATTACCATCGCGGTAGATGGGATTGTGGCAGTGACGTCGAATGGTGCACGGGAATTGTATGGTGAGACCTGATCACACATATTTTGCATTGACCAGCTCCGGCTGCGGAGGGGTTTCCCGTGTATTGAAGGCACTCAGGATACGCGAAATAGCGTTTCTGTCCTTGTCTATGCTTTTTCTGCAGGCCTGTACGTCAACAAATGCGAGCATTCCGCCAGGATTGGTCGAATCACTCGATGCAGGTGTGCTTGCCGGTGACCTAGGTGATCCGTTGGACAAGAAGGCACGCAAACTCGCGGTCGAAGCAGAATACAAGGCGCTGGAAGCCGGCCAGACCGGTATGCCGGTACCCTGGAAACTCACTGACAACATATACGGGAATGTAGTTCCACAGCAGCCATATTCCGTTGGATCGGTGAATTGCAGGCGATATGTTCACACCATTAATTCAAAGGGTGAAATCAGATCTGCCACCGGTACAGCCTGCCGTAATGATGAAGGCGTCTGGCAACCGCTAAGCTGATCGGGCAGCAGATTTCTTGCCGGATGGCGTGAATGTGATCTTTGGGGGGCTGTGTGCAAACCGACACAGCGATACATTACAGCGCATTGTGTCCGCGCAATTTGGGGCTATGTATAGGTAATGATTTTCTGGGTTGTTGCCACCTTACTGACAATTGCCGCACTCGCTTCAGTCGCCATTCCGATACTGAAGGGATCGGGATCGGCATTTTCTTCTCTAGACTATGACCGGGAAATCTACCTCGCCAGGATCGCCGAGATCGATGCCGATATAGCAATCGGAAGGATGAGCGAGGAAGCCGCCGCTGCTGCAAAGGCGGAAGAAGGACGCAAACTGATTGCCTCCTCGAATTCCCAGCAGGCTCCAAATACTCCAAATAGTGGTATGTCGACCAAGGCCATATTGGTGCTTCTGGTAATAGCAATACCGGCGGTGGCTGTGCTGATGTATCTTGATTCCGGTCGTCCAGGACTTCAGGATATGGCCATTGCATCCAGACCGGATCGTGATCCAGCCGGGCAGTCGATATCGCAATTGCTTGAGCGCGCTGAGGCAAGACTGGCCTCCCATCCAGATGACCTTCGTGGCTGGGCCGTCGTTGCGCCGGTCTATCTTCGAATGGGCAGGGTGGAGGATGCAATTATCGCCTATCGAAATGCTTCCAGACTCGACCCTGAAAATAACCAATTCAAGGTCTCGCTGGCAGAGGCCATGGTGGTCGGCGCACAGGGGATCGTTACAGAAGACGCCCGCAAGATTTTCAGTGAAGTGGCAACAGATGTTCCGGGGGATGCACAATCGCGGTTCTATTTGGCGATCGCATCCAGTCAGGAAGGCAATCTTGAAGAAGCCGCGAAAGCCTGGGAAAGCCTGATTGGAGACTCTCCTGACAATGCTCCCTGGTTGCCGGCGGCCAAGGCACAATATGCAGCTGTCCAGAAAAAACGCGGAATAGAAGTTGCCATCGAAAATACTGAAAAAGCCGAAACTCAAGCACCGGGTCCAACCCGGGAAGATATTGAGGCCGCCAGCGCGCTATCCGCTGACGAGCGGCAGGAAATGATCCGTAACATGGTTTCCGGACTTGCAGAGAGACTTGAGGACAATCCCGACGATATTGAAGGCTGGCGGCGCCTGATACGCTCCTACACCGTCCTTGGTGAAACCGACAAGGCGCGGGAGGCGATAACCAACGCTCGCACTAGTTTTGCTTCCAATACCGATTTCCTCAGTGAGCTGGAAAACATCGAAAACTCGCTGCCGGCAGCCGGAGAAGTAGTCCAATGACCCGTAAACAAAAAAGGCTAGCTGTTATTGGGGGAATGGGTGCAGTTCTGTTGACTGCAGTATTGCTGGTCATGACGGCGTTGAGGGACGAAATCGTTTTCTTCTATACGCCAAGCGATATCATCGCAGGAGACAAGGCAAATTCCGGCCAACGCATTCGGCTGGGCGGTCTGGTCAAGGAAGGCAGCATCGTTCGCAATGGCAGCGAAATCGGATTTACCGTCACCGACACCGATCAGGAAATAGCCGTCGCCTATACCGGCATCCTGCCGGATCTATTTCGTGAGGGCCAGGGCGTGGTTACCGAGGGTGTCATTACGCCTCAAAACACCTTGATTGCAGATACCGTGCTCGCGAAACATGACGAAAACTACGTCCCCAAGGAAGTGGCAGATGCACTCAAAGAAAAGGGCGTCTGGCAGGGAGACAATAAACCATGACGGTCGAACTTGGACATTATTGCCTCGTATTGGCGCTTGTACTCTCGCTGTGCCAATCGCTGATACCGATTATCGGCTCTCTGCGAAATGATGCGCGATTGATGTCCACTGCTGATTGGACTGCGCCAGCCACATTCCTATTTCTCGCGCTGTCATTTGCTGCACTTGTTAATGCAAATGTGACGTCCGATTTCTCGGTTCAGAATGTCTGGGCAAACTCCCATACCCTCAAGCCTTTACTTTATAAATATACCGGTGTTTGGGGTAATCACGAAGGCTCCATGCTGCTCTGGGTCCTGATATTGGCGCTATTTGCCGCGTCTGTAGCGGTGTTTGGCAAGAACCTGCCACCACAGCTGAGAGCAAATGTCCTGGCTGTCCAGGCCTGGATTCTCGCTTCCTTCGTTCTTTTCATTCTGGTCACGTCGAATCCCTTCATTCGCCTTGAACCAGCACCCTTCGAGGGCAAGGATCTCAATCCGATCTTGCAGGACATCGGATTGGCAATTCATCCGCCGCTCCTCTATCTCGGCTATGTCGGCTTTTCGATAACATTTTCATTTGCAATGGCTGCGATGATCTCCGGCAGGATTGATGCGGCCTGGGCACGATGGGTTCGCCCCTGGGCGCTTGCTGCATGGGTGTTTTTGACCGCTGGTATCGCGATGGGCTCCTACTGGGCTTATTACGAACTCGGCTGGGGCGGCTACTGGTTCTGGGATCCAGTGGAGAATGCGTCCTTCATACCTTGGTTGTCCGGAACCGCCCTGTTGCACTCCGCTCTTGTGATGGAAAAACGCGAGGCACTAAAAGTCTGGACGATTTTGCTCGCCCTGATCACGTTTTCAATGTCGCTCCTGGGCACATTTCTTGTACGCTCTGGCGTCCTCACTTCCGTTCATGCCTTTGCGACCGATCCCGAGCGTGGTGTTTTCATCCTCGCCATTCTTATCCTGTTTATCGGTGGATCGCTGTTCCTGTTTGCACTGCGGGCGCCATTGCTTCGAACTGGCGGATTGTTTACACCAATCTCCCGGGAGGGGGCGCTCGTGTTCAATAATCTTTTTCTTACAACAGCAGCAGCCACGGTATTGGTCGGCACGCTATATCCATTGGTCATTGAGGCTGTTAACGGCGCAAAGATATCCGTTGGAGAACCCTTCTTTAATTTGACATTCGGACCATTGATGATTCCGCTGCTGCTTGCAGTGCCGATTGGGCCGCTGCTCTCCTGGAAACGTGGAGATCTGATGGGCGCACTCCAACGGCTGTACTTCGCCGCTGGTTCTGCTCTCCTGGTGATGATACTGGTCCTGGCATTTACAACAGATGCGCCGATCCTTGCTGTCCTCGGTATCGGATTGAGCGTTTGGGTGACGTTGGGCGCCTTCGCGGAGATTATCACCCGCTCGGGTTTCCCCAAAAAGAGCCTCTCGGTCGCATTCAAGCGGGTTGTCGGTCTGCCGCGCAGCATCTGGGGAAGCGCGCTCGGACATGCCGGCCTGGGGCTGACACTCCTTGGGGTTGTTGGTGTCGGCGCGTTTCAGCAGGAAATCATTACCTCGGTGACACCGGGCCAGAAAGTCGATGTGGCCGGCTATTCTGTACAGTTTGAGCGGGTATTGCCGCGCAAAGGTTCGAACTATGTCGAGGACGTGGTCTTGTTCAACGTCACCGCACCAAATGGCAATACGTTCCAGATGCTGCCATCAAAGCGGGTCTATACGACGCGTAGAATGCCCACCACGGAAGCGGCCATCGAAACGTTCTGGTTTTCCCAACTCTATATTTCACCGGGTGATGTAGCCCGCGATGGGTCAGTGACCGTCAGGTTCTGGTGGAAGCCGCTGGTGACCCTGATCTGGCTTGGACCATTATCGATGGTATTTGGCGGACTAATTTCGCTGTCTGATCGCCGACTGCGGATCGGCGCACCGACAACCGCAAAGGCGCGCCGAAAGGAAGTCGAGGCAAATGCGAGTGCTTAATCTCCTGGCAGCTGCATTTCTCATTCTTGCGTCTATCGGTATTGCCGGCGCCGTAGAGCCCGACGAAGTTCTTGATGATCCGGTTCTGGAGGAGCGCGCACGCCAGTTGTCGGCAGAATTGCGTTGCCTTGTTTGTCAAAACCAGTCCATTGATGATTCTGATGCGCAACTCGCAAAAGATCTTCGAGTTCTGGTGCGTGAAAGACTGGTTGCCGGAGACAGCGACAGCCAGGTCATTGACTATGTCGTCGGACGTTACGGTGAGTTTGTGCTTCTAAAACCGAGATTTTCGATGCGGAACCTGTTGCTTTGGGCAACACCAGTAATTGCACTTTTTCTGGGGGCCTTTGCATTTTTTACGATGGCACGGCGCAGGAAGGCCGTCACAACTGCGGAATCGGCAATGCTCACGCCGGAAGAAAATGAGCGTATCACGAAAATATTGGATGAACGTGATTAGCAGCGCCTCCACCTGAAACCCGACAATTCGGAAAGGGGACACGCATCATGGACGCATCAATCATCAAGGCGGAATTCAAGGGCAGCAAGGGCGCAAATTTGGCGGCAAGACTTGATCTCCCCGCCGGAGATATTCGCGCATTTGCAATCTTTGCCCATTGCTTCACCTGTTCCAAAGACCTGAATGCCACGCGGAAGATTTCCGGCGAGCTGGCAAAACAGGGAATAGCGGTTCTGCGGTTCGATTTCACCGGTCTCGGTGCCAGCGACGGCGAGTTTGCCAGTACCAATTTCTCCTCAAATGTTGATGATCTGATCCAGGCAGCCGATTGGCTGCGTTCCAATTATCAAGCGCCAAGTCTGCTTATCGGTCACTCCTTGGGAGGTGCCGCAGTTCTGGCTGCGGCCCCGCAAATCGACGAGGTGAACGCGGTCGTCACCATTGGTGCACCGGCCGATGCAGCCCATGTCACGCATAACTTCGCGGCAAATGTCGACCAGATTAACAAGGAAGGCGAAGCGGAAGTCATCCTTGGGGGACGAAAATTTACCATCCGTAAGCAATTCCTCGAGGACTTGGACGCAAGTTCGGTCACCGAACGCATCGGCAATATGAAGAAGGCGCTTCTTGTCATGCATTCTCCGACCGACGATACCGTTGGTATAGAGAATTCAAGCAGTATATTTGCTGCTGCGAAACATCCCAAAAGCTTCATTTCGCTGGATGGTGCCGACCATTTATTGACCTCCGAACGCGATGCTGTGTTCGCAGCCAGGGTAGTCTCGTCCTGGGTATCCCGCTATTTGCCGGTCGAAGAGGCGGTAGACGAAGAAGCCGCTAGTGACGTCGTTGTCGTCAGCGAAACGCGCAATGGTAAGTTCCAGAACAATGTCGAGGTCGGCAGGCACCGTTTGATAGCCGACGAACCGGCTTCAGTTGGCGGGCTTGATAGCGGCCCAACGCCCTATGATTTTCTGTCGATCGGCCTTGGCGCATGCACCTCGATGACCATGCGCATGTATGCAGACCGCAAGGGGATTGATCCGGGCGCAATATCGGTCGAGGTTGAACATGGCAAGATACACGCCAGCGACTGCCTTGAGTGCACAGACGAAGAGCGCAACTCAAAATCCCGAATAGACAGATTCGAACGCCGGATCAGGCTATCTGGTGATCTCGATGACGAGCAAAGGGACAGTCTGCTCAGAATTGCCGACAAATGTCCGGTGCACAAGACATTGGAGGCAAGTTCCAAAATCGCCACACGTTTGATGCAGGATTGACCACATCAGTGGTCGTTGCAAAATTACCAAAGATTAATCTGCCGGAAATGCAGTTGTAATCCTCAGCTCCCTATCTTCTCCCCATAGCGTGCCCCGATGCGGCATCAGCTTATGAAATGAAGAATTCAATATAGGGAACTAAAAATGAAAAAGGATAAGAAATCGGTACGCAAGACAGTCGGAATACTGCTCGCTTCCGCAGTGGCAGTAACCGCTATCAGTACCGCTCCCCAGCTTGCAGCATATTCGCCTGTAAAGCTGGCATTCGCCGATCCGGTTCGCGTCGAAGCACCGCAAACACCCAATTTTGCTGATGTTGTCGAGGCCGTAAGCCCAGCCGTCGTTTCAGTTCGGGTCGAATCCGACCTCCGCCCGGTCTCAAACAACGGTTTCCGGTTTGACCGTCGCGCATTCCGTGATGACGACTTCCGTGTACCGCCATTCTTCCGCAACAACCCGTTCTTTTTCGATGAAGACGATTCTGACCGCGGCGATAAGCGTTCCGAGCGTCGTTCCAATCGCCGTCATGGAGATGGGATGCCCCGTCGGTTTGGAATGTCCCAGGGTTCCGGTTTTTTCGTATCGGATGACGGATATATCGTAACCAATCACCACGTTGTCTCCAACGGCTCCAAATTCACTGTTGTTACCGATGATGGTGAAGAATACGACGCAGAACTGGTTGGCGCAGACAGCCGTACCGATCTGGCCGTATTGAAAATCGATGCTGACAAGGAATTCGCCTATGTTTCCTTTGCTGATGACCCGGTAAGAGTCGGAGAATGGGTCGTTGCAGTTGGAAATCCGTTTGGCCTTGGTGGAACAGTGACCGCTGGCATCGTTTCAGCGCACAAGCGCGCCATTCGTTCAAGCCGTTACGATGACTTCATCCAGATCGATGCAGCCGTAAACCGCGGTAACTCCGGTGGTCCGGCCTTCAACCTGAATGGTGAGGTTATCGGAATCAATAATCAGATCCTTTCGCCTTCTGGCGGTAATGTCGGGATTGCGTTTGCCATTCCCGCAGCCACCGGCAAGGAAATTGTCCGTGACCTGATCGACAATGGTAGCGTTGTCCGCGGCTGGCTTGGCGTACAAATCCAGCCTGTAACAACCGACATTGCAGACTCCCTGGGCCTCGATGAGGACATGGGTGCAATCGTTACACGACCTCAGGACGAAAGCCCGGCCGCAGAAGCGGGCATTAGATCCGGTGACGTCATCACATCAGTCGACGGAAAAACCATTGAAAATCCACGTCAGCTGGCTCGCTTGATTGCAAGCTATCAGCCCGAGGACGAAGTCAAGGTTACCGTATGGCGTGACGGCGAATCCAAGGAGATCGAAGTGACCCTTGGCAAGTTGGCAGAAACCGCCAATGCCAAGAAGGCCGACCCGGAAAAGATGGAATCAGGCAAGCTTGGTCTTGCTCTGGAAGCCAATCCTGATGGCGGCGTCAAGGTCGTGGAAGTTGCACCGGGCTCCAGCGCGGAAGACAAGGGCCTCCGGGAAGGCGACATAATCACCTCAGTCAATGGTGAGGAAGTCGAAAAGCCCGAAGATGTGGCCAAGATCGTTCGCGAAGCTGACGAACTTGGAAGAAAGGCAACGCTCTTCCAGATCGACCGTGGTGACAATTCACGCTTCGTCGCAATTCCATTCGATCGCGGTTAATACCGCTCTCGTAATAGCGTGGCGTGTGTAAGTAATGGTCGCCCCCATATGCGCCGCGTTTCCGGTGGCGGATCCTTTCCCATCTGGATCCGTCACCAGCCCCTTCCTAAATACCATTGAGGTATCCAAAAGTGTCCTACGGCCTTAACGAAAGCTTCAATAAACAATCCAACTCCGATAAAATTACGGACATGCGAATTCTGGTAATTGAAGATGATTCGGAGACGGCCAAATATCTGCAGCGCGGGCTGCGGGAAGTTGGCCATTCAGCCGATATTGCAATGAATGGCGAAGACGGCCTCCATATGGCCGAATCGAACCGGTACGACGTTTTGATTGTTGACCGCATGCTGCCAAAGCTCGATGGTTTGGCAATGCTCAAGAAGCTTCGCGATACCGGCCATGAGACGCCTGCACTTATTCTTTCCGCATTGGGTCAGGTTGATGACCGGGTGGAAGGTCTGCGCTCAGGCGGTGATGACTATCTAACCAAGCCTTACGCATTTTCCGAATTATTGGCGCGCGTCGAGGTCCTGACCCGGCGTCGCAAGCCGGATGAGGCTGAGACCAAGCTACGGATCGGCGATCTTGAACTGGATCGCCTGGCCCATTCGGTCAAACGCGGTGATACGCCAATTCCCCTGCAGCCGCGTGAATACAGATTGCTCGAATATCTGATGAAGAATGCTGGCAAGGTGGTAACCCGCACCATGTTGCTGGAAGAGGTTTGGGACTATCACTTTGATCCTCAGACCAATGTAATCGACGTTCATATTTCCAGGCTGCGCTCGAAGATCGACAAGGACTTTGAACACCCACTGCTGCAGACGGTACGCGGTTCCGGCTACGTCCTGCGGGCACCTGATACCGAATAGCGCTATGAAGCGTTTGCGATCAATCCTTGCGATAACTTCCGTCCGGCTTTCGATTGCATACACGCTGATTTTTGGGATCCTCGCTGTCGTGATTGTCTTGTACATGACCAACAGCACGGCGGGAATTCTCCGCAAGCAAATTGCTGAATCCGTCAACAATGAACTAATCCAGTTGAACCGGTACTATGACCGGGCAGGCATCAATGGTCTGGTCCTGCGTCTGGAGAGATTGGCGACCGCACCAGGTGCCAATCTCTATGTCGTCGCAGACCCGGCCGGACACATCATTGCCGGCAATGTTCGTGAAATCGACACTGGGGTAATTGACCGTCTCGGTTGGACACAAAGACCGTTTGACTATACCCGGTTTGGGCATAGCGGCGATCGAGAATTTCAGGCAGTTGCACGTATCGTAGAATTGCCGAATGGCATGCGGCTTCTCGTAGGTCGGGACCTCGGCGAACCTGAACGGTTTCGCAAGGTCGTGGGCAGGGCACTGATATTATCACTAGGCGCGATGCTGGTTCTGGGTATCCTCACCTGGTTTCTTATTGGCAGGCGCGCGCTGAAGCGTGTCGAAATGGTTTCGAGATCAACCTCCAGAATAATGGCCGGTGATCGTGATGAACGATTGCCGATTTCTGGCTCCGGCGATGAATTCGACAAATTGTCGACCGGTCTGAACAGCATGCTTGATCGGATCAGCCTTCTCGATCAGGGATTGCGAAACGTTTCCGACAATATCGCACATGATCTCAAGACCCCATTGACCCGGCTGCGAAACAAGGCGGATGCGGTACTCAGATCCAAAGGCAAAGTCGGCGCATACCGCAAAACGCTCGAGGAGATGATCGAGGATTCCGACCAGATCATAAAAACCTTCGATGCTCTCTTGATGATCTCGAGAGTGGAGTCAGGTTCAGTTGCTGCCGAGATGACAACACAGGACATTTCCGCAATCGTCAGTGACGTTGTCGAATTTTATGAACCGGTCGCCGAAGAGAACGGAATTTCGCTCAGAACGGAGATTGAACCGGGGATTACTTTGAAGGGGAACCGGGAACTTCTTAGCCAGGCTCTTTCGAACCTGCTTGATAATGCGTTCAAATATGGTCAGCCGGAAAGCGGCTCCGCCAGGATAAGCATTTCTCTGGAGCGGCAAGGGACAAGTATAAGGATTTGTGTGGCCGACAATGGTCCGGGCATACCGGTTGAAGACCGGTCGCGAGTGACGGAAAGATTTACCCGCCTGGAACTCAGCCGCAACAAGCCAGGCAATGGTCTTGGTCTGAGCCTTGTCCGCGCTGTTGCCTTGCAGCATTCGGGCATGCTTGAATTTGCGGACAACGAGCCGGGGCTGAGGGCATGCCTGGTTCTGCCAACAGGTGATGATGTAAAACCATGAAATAGCAGGGGTTCGCCGCGGGTAATATGGTGAAGACCAAGCAAAAACGATCTGCCGACAAATCCACGATTTTGTGGACGCCGCCGCCTGTAGACTTGCAGCCATTATCCAAAGTCGAAGCTCAAAAATGGCTTGGCGAATTAGATGAGGTATTACGCGAAGCGGAACTTGCTGATTTTTCAGTTGAACTTGAACAGCGACCTGAAATAGGCGTGATTCTGGGATCGACTTTTTCCTTGTCATCCTACCTGCGGGACCTCGTCTTGCGAAATCCCGATCGCTTGCTGGCCATCCTGAAAAATGATCCGGAATTGGTGTTCAAGGAATTGGTCAATTCCACCAGGGATTCCTGGAAGGAAGCTGCATCCGAATCCGAGCTAATGGAGAAGCTTCGTCTTGCCAAGGCGCATGCGGCATTGATCTGCGGCTTGGCCGATCTTGGCGGCTGGTGGAAGCCCGAGCAAGTCACCAGAGGATTGAGCGAATTTGCCGACGCAGCACTTGCGGCAACCGTGGATTTTCTTCTCCTGCAACTCCATCACAATGGCAAGGTGGAGCTGGTTGATCCGGAAAGCCCGCATATCGATAGCGGATTGATTGTTATTGGAATGGGGAAGTACGGAGCATTTGAACTCAATTACTCCAGCGACATCGATTTGATCCTGTTCTTTGGCCAGGCTGGCATGAAGTTCAATACCGATGATCCGGTTTCGATGTTTGTCAGATTTGCCAAATCCTTGATCCGGATTTTGCAGGAACGCACAGGCGACGGTTACGTGTTTCGTATGGACTTGCGCCTTCGGCCCGATCCAGGTTCCACGCCATTGGTGATCCCGATTGAAAATGCGCTCAACTACTATGAAGCCTATGGCCAGAACTGGGAGAGGGCAGCTCTCATCAAGGCGCGTGCCGTTGCCGGCGATCAGGTAGCGGGCAACAATTTCCTACAGGAGTTGTCCCCCTTCATCTGGCGGAAATATCTGGACTACGCCGCCATATCCGATGTGCATTCGATCAAACGGCAGATTAATTCCTATCGCGGGCATGAGGAAATCGCCGTCGCAGGCCACAATGTGAAGCTGGGGCGTGGCGGAATTCGCGAGATCGAGTTCTTTGCCCAGACCCAGCAGCTGATTGCGGGCGGCAGGCTCCCTGATCTGCGTTGTGCAGGTACATTAGGTGCCTTGGCCAGGCTGACCCAGGAAGGCTGGATCGATGAAAAGGCACGCGATGAGTTGTCCAATGCCTATTGGTATCTACGCAATGTCGAACATCGCATCCAGATGGTTGCCGATGAACAGAGCCACACCCTTCCGGACGATGAAGAGGGTTTGAGGCGGATCGCCCTGATGATGGGTCACGCTTCCACCGGCGAATTCGCTGCTACTTTGACTAAGGTTCTGACCACCGTGCAGGATCATTACGCGGCACTTTTCGAGACCTCTCCTGAGCTTACGCACGCAGCCGGCAATCTGGTTTTTACCGGTGATGATGAGGATCCCGGAACGCTCGATTCAATCGCTGAAATCGGATTTGCAAATCCTTCCAACGTTATCCGCATCGTCCGCGGCTGGCATTTTGGCAGATTCCCGGCCGTTAGAACAAGCCAGGCAAGGGAATTGCTGACCGAACTGACACCTACGCTCCTGACGGCAATTTCACAGACGGGGGATGCGGACCGTACGCTTGCCGCATTTGACCGGTTCCTGTCGGGTTTGCCCGCGGGAATACAGCTTTTCTCACTTTTGAAGTCAAATCCGGGCCTTCTTCGCCTGTTGATGCTTATTCTAGGCTCTGCGCCCAGACTGGCCGATATCATCACCAGAAGACCGCACATCTTTGACGGCTTGCTGGAACCGGCATTTGCCAATCTGGTTCCCGACCGGGTGATGTTGTCGGAACGGCTCGAACTGGCGCTTGATCATGCCAGCGGATATGAAGACATTCTCGATATTGCCCGTCAGTTTTGTGCCGAACAGAAGTTTCTGATCGGTGCTCGGCTAATCAACGGATTGATCGCGCCTGAAGCTGCCGCGCGCAGCTTTTCAAACCTGGCGGAAGTACTGATCCAGGCAATGGTGGATCGGGTCACCCAGGAATTTGAAGCCCGCCACGGCAAGGTGTCGGACGCCAGAATTTGCGTTCTTGGCATGGGACGCCTGGGCAGCCGCGAACTCACAGCAGGCTCCGACCTGGACTTGATTTTTCTATATGACCATGCGCCGGACGCAGACTATTCCGATGGCGACAAACCATTGGCCACATCTCAATATTTTATTCGTCTGACTCAGCGTTTGATTGCCGCCATGAGTGCTCCGACAGCAGCAGGCGTGTTGTACGAACTGGATTTCAGACTACGCCCGTCCGGCAATGCCGGGCCTCTGGCGACCCATGTGGAATCATTCCTCAAATATCAACGTGACGAAGCCTGGACATGGGAACGTTTGGCGTTGACCCGGGCGAGACCGGTTGCCGGCGATATCGATCTTCGTGATCAACTGGAAAAAGAAATCAAGGCAATTTTGCACAAACCCTGCGAGCCCAAGAAACTGGCAAAGGATGTTCGCGAAATGCGCAAACTCATCCTCAAGGAAAAGCCGGCGGCGAACGTGTTTGATGTGAAGACAGCGAAAGGCGGACTCGTCGATGTCGAATTTATTGCGCAATGGACAGTGCTGCGCGGTGGCGTATCTTTGAAGACAAAGCGCGAGACTGCTATCTCTGACATGCTGGCAAATGCCGGATCCAATCTATTGAATAGTGATGATCGCGAAACGCTCAGCCGCGCGTTCACGGATTACAACGCGACATTCCAAATTCTGAGACTTTGCATCGAAGGTGAGTTTGTGCCCGAAGAGGCAGATAAGGGACTAGGCGAAATACTCTCGACCCAATTTGATCTTCCCAACCTGCAGACCGTACAGGCGCATTTGAAGGATACCCAGCAAACCGTGTCACATATTTTCGATCGGCTGCTGGCATAGGGTTTCCATCTGGCAGCGGGAAACTGCCATGCGGGAAAAGCATCGGGGGTGACGATGCAAAATGGAGACTGAAATGAAAAAGACGATAGTCATTCTTGCTGCAAGTGCAGTCCTCGCAGCTATGACCATCCCAACGGTCGCGCATGAGCGCGGTTGGAAGAAAGGCAACCGCGCAATGGAACATTCCAAGCGTTATGATCGCGGGATCAAGACGTTGAAACGCGCTGATGCCAACAGGGACGGCCGGGTCACGATTGAAGAGCTCGATACGGTGACCGAAAAACGGTTTTCACGGGCCGACGCCAATGGTGATGACGTCGTTACCAAGGCCGAAATGGTCGTTGCAATCGAAATGCGGGAGAAAAATCCGCGGAAAGCAAGTAGGGCTGGCACCAGGGCAGATCGGATATTCTTCCGCTTTGATCTGAACAATGATGGCAAATTGGTTCTGGAAGAAATCCAGAACAGGACGAGAAAGCAGTTTGCCTTGCTGGATCGCAACGACGATGGCGCGATCGCCAGAAACGAAATTCGCCGCATGCGCGGTGATCGCCACAAGAAGCGTCGCGGATACCACAAACGTAGCTGGTACAAGCATCAACGGTCCGCCGGATAGCATTTGCAGAAAAAAAGCCCCGGAACATTCGCGTTCCGGGGCATCCAGTCCAGGCAGGGAAGCAATTGTCCTCAGATCAAACTGATTTCGACTTTATCTCCTCGGCGACAAGTCCTTCGCCGTTTGGTGTCATTTGACCTTCGGAATTTAGTGGAAGCCGCAGGGATACGATGGTGCCGTGATTGACCTTCGAGCGAATTTTCATCGCGCCGCCATGCATTTCCGCCAGCGATCGGGATATTGCGAGACCAAGTCCCGAACCCTTGTGGCTTTTCGTGAACTGATTTTGCACTTGTTCGAACGGTCGCCCAAGTTTGCGGAGATCTGACGGAGTAATTCCGATACCCCTGTCCTCGATCGTGATGGTGACAGCATTGCGTACCTTGCGCACCCGAACAGAGACCCGGCCACCATCTTCAGAGAATTTCACGGCGTTGGACAGCAGGTTCAACAGGATTTGCTTGATTGCTCTTCGGTCAGCAACCAGTTCGATATTCGGTTGCAGCTTTTCGACAATCTCGATGTTCTGATCGGCAGACTGATAGGAAATAATCCGGATCGTTTCCTCAATGATTTCGTTGAGGATGAACGGTTCTGCCTCGAGTGAAAATCTGCCGGCCTCGATCTTCGACATATCGAGAATGTCATTGATCACGCCTAACAGATAGGCGCCGCTATCGTGAATATCGCGCGAATACTCGGAGTATTTGTCGGAACCCAACGGGCCGAACAGTCCATCATTCATGATCTCCGAAAATCCGATAATGGCATTGAGCGGTGTGCGTAGTTCGTGACTGATATTGGCAAGGAACTCGGATTTTGTCTGGTTGGCTGCTTCCGCTCGGTTTTTCTCCGCTGCATATTTTTCTGCGAGCTCGACAAGCTGTGCAGCCTGGACTTCAAGTGTCTGGCGTGAATTACGCAAATCCTCGATGGTCGCCATCAAACGCCGCTCGGATTCAATCAGTTTACGCTCATGAATTTTGATAGCGGTAATATCCGTTCCGACGGAGACATAGCCGCCATCCTCGGTCCGACGCTCATTGATCTGCAGCCAGCGGCCATCCTCCAACTGGGCTTCGAGTGTTCGGGAACCTTCCTCGCGATCACTTCCCGAAATGAGTTGGTTCTTCACCGTCGGCGTCTTGGCCGCGGCCATGACATCGTCATAACTTGCACCGGGCTTGACGATCTCTGGCGGCAATCCGTGCAACTGCTGATATTTCGAATTGCACATGACAAGCCGCTTTTCGGCATTCCAGAGTACGAAAGCTTCGGAAAGATTTTCAATCGCATCGCGCAGCCTCAGATCGCTGCGCTGGTTCTTTTGTTTCAGCGCCTGTTGTTCTGTTATGTCAACCGCCGCGCCAATCAGATGCGGTTCGCCCAGATGATTTTCGACAACCTGTGCACGGGCACGCACCCAGACCCAGCTTCCATCATTATGCCGCATGCGAAATGCTCGATCGATATACGGCATTTTGTCCACGAGAACCGAATTTGCGAGACCGTAAAGATCGGCATCGTCCGGGTGGACCAATTCCTCAACCTCGCTGAAACCGAGCATGTTTTCCTTTGGTTCCATGCCGAGGAGCCCAAACATGGAACTCGACCAGTAGAT
>JBCCEP010000027.1:0-19030 GCA_039030215.1 Pseudomonadota bacterium | reverse complement strand
TCTACATTACTGTTCGTGCACAACAGCGAAACCGCACACGCGACAATGCAAAACTAATTGATTCACGCCTAACTACGTATGCAGTTGTCTCTTTGCGATAATTGTTAAGCTCTCCGCTATAATCTTTTTGCTATTTATCTTTGATCTGACTGCCAAGTCATTTGGTCATGAGGGCCGCAAACCCCTGATAACTCTACACAAGCCGGCAGAGACCGCAAAATCGCCGAATACTGAAAGACTGTTTGGCTGGGGCGGCTGGATTCGAACCAGCGCATGGCGATACCAAAAACCGCTGCCTTACCGCTTGGCTACGCCCCAACAGGACGACCGGACACTCCGGTCGAGCGCGGATTGTATAACGATTCCGGCTTCGGGCTGCAAGCGCTGGTTTTTCAAATTCGCAGGGGATCCGGCAGCTTGATGTTTCATGCCGTTTTCCGATCCAGCTTGATAGGCCGGTATCGGGCGTCTATATACCGACTTCATTATCGGAGTGTGGCGCAGTCTGGTAGCGCACCTCGTTCGGGACGAGGGGGTCGCAGGTTCAAATCCTGCCACTCCGACCAAAAGGAAATCAAATCCAAACTCAATTCCTTGTTAAGTACCCAAATGGCTACCAAACGTTAGTAAAAGCTGCATGGATCCATTGCCGGTCGATGTGCAGCGCCGCGGTTTCTAGCCCAGCGCCCGTCTTCTGCGTAGCGGTTCAGATGTTACCGCGCTGTGCTGAGCCGACTTAATTTGCGCCAGAGCTGGTCTGAAATCCTGATGGTGTTGTTTGCTTTCCATATAATCCGACAGCCGATATAAATTGATTGGTTGCTGCTGCACCAGTTCTACAATCTTCTTCAATGCATTTTCGAAATCATAGTTGTCTATCAATTGGCAGGCAGCCTGGGTCGGTGTCAGGATGTAATAATCCTGTCGACGTTTGCGGGCGTAGCGGATGATATCAAATGGCGAGGCGCCAAGCACTTGTGCCTTCGGAATATGGCAGCAGATATCAGCAACAGCGTGGCGCAGTACGGTACCGGAGGTTTGTTTGAAACCAAATCTGTTCAGCTTGGTGACAGCGTGCCGACGCATCGCGGGAGACAGGATATCGGCATCCGCCCGGTCATAGGTCAGGTCATCAAATACAGCAAAGATCTTCAGCCTGTCGTCCGCGAGCAGCATATAGGGACCCAGATCAGGCCTGCTGGAGAAGGGATCTTCTGTCAACTGTGTGGTCAAATCTTTCAATGATCCGTATGCCCGTAATATCTGATTTGCTCAGGTTTTAGTCCGACCGGGGCCATCGTGGTGTTGCAAATTTCCTGAATATTGAAGATGGGCTGCTATTCATTTATGCACAAAATGCCATGACCGTTATTGACTATGTCGCAATCACAAGCGCCTGGATCGTGCGTTACCAAGGTCGACCAAGTGAACCGGGAGAACCTGCGCTTCCGACAGACTATTTGTCCACGATTTTTTGCCGGTTTGCACGCTCGTCATCTATCACCGCCTGTGGAAATTGGCTCATAAAGCAGCAACAAACACCTTCGTCTATCATTGTTCGCGGGCCGTTGGGATGGGCGATGTGTATGTAGGTGCCGTGGCTGTGTCCATGAGAATGGTGATGGCCATGGTCGTGATCATGATCGCCATCGTGGGAATGATCATGGTTGTGGCTCACATGTGCTTCTTCATCCAATGGGTCACGAAATTCCGCATGGTGGTGGTGGACTTCCACCTCTCCCCGGTCCAGCCGCTCCACAAATGAGGTCATCAGGTTCTGACTGACTTCCAACTGCTCCTGGCGCGCCTCGTGAATGCGCTCCACGAAGGTATCGATTACGTGATCCTGATCGGCGAGGTAATGCGCCTTGAAAAATGTGATATCGGGCTGCGATTTCGCGACACGATCGACATATGCGTAAATCCGATCAATCAGACGCCCCGAGAACAGAAAATAGGGAGCCACGACGATTCTCTTAAAGCCTAGTTTGACGGCCAACTCCAAGCCCCGGCCGACAGAAGGAAATGTGACACCTGAATAAACTGTTTCGGACCAACCAAAGCCCAGATTTTCGGTCACAATCCGCGTCAGGCGAGCTGCTTCGGCATTGGCCAAAGTATCGGATGTACCGCGGCCAACAACCACCAGCATGGTGTCATAAAGATCACCCACGTGGACATGATCCAATCCAAGCGCCTCCAAGATGCGCTTTTCAAACGCTGCGATCATTTGAGGGTGCAGCCCGAGTTCCCTGCCATACTTAATCGTCAAACCAGGATTTTTCTTCTGATAGGTGGTGAGAACCGATGGTATGTCGTTTTTTGCGTGCGTTGCGGCGAACAGCATTCCGGGAACGGCAACAATCTCATCCACGCCTGCATCCCGTAGCGCGTCCAGCCCCATATGAATATTAGGAGCAGAATACTCCAGAAAACCGTATTCAACAGGTATATCGCCAAAGCGCTCGCGAAGCCCCTTTGCCAGAAGGCTGAATTCTTCTTCAGCCGACTTGGCTCGGCTCCCGTGTCCGCAGATCATAATCCCTGTCTTATGCATTTATGTCTCTCGTATTTGCTTTTACCCGCTGCAGTATCTAGTAGCATCCGCAAGTGTGTTGAGAAAGAATTTCAGACACGCGTCCAAAAACGACGGCGGGATGGCGCCTTGCCAGAAAGAAGAAGCGGTTGGTTTTTCGCAGGCGCTCGCATCTTGCAGGCGCGTCGAAAGATCGAAGAGATGGCAAGAAGGTATCATCTACATCATTCATGATTGCCGCAGGAACAAGGAGCATCAATCCACCCGCTGATCGGCAGTCATAAAATGATTTTGTGTGTACGCACCGAGACCCCGTCAAATGCGAGACTCAAATTGCAGCTAGCCACCGAAGTCGTCGAGCATGATGTCCTCCCGATCGACGCCGAGATCAAGCAGCATGTTGATCACTGACTGGTTCATGATCGGGGGACCGCACATGTAGTATTCGCAATCTTCCGGTGCCGGATGGTTTTTCAGATATTCGTCGAACAGAACGTTGTGAATAAAGCCGGTATAGCCGGTCCACTCATCTTCTGGCAGCGCGTCGGAGAGCGCCACATGCCAATCAAAATTGTTGTTTGCAGCATCCAGCCCGTCGAAATCTTCGACAAAGAACATCTCGCGTTTGGAGCGCGCACCATACCAGAATGTGATCTTGCGATCTGAGTGAAGACGTTTCAACTGGTCAAAGATATGGCTGCGCATTGGAGCCATGCCAGCTCCACCACCAACAAAAACCATTTCCTTTTGCGTATCGCGAGCAAAGAACTCGCCAAATGGTCCCGAGATCGTGACCTTATCGCCGGGTTTGAGGCTGAAAATGTATGACGACATCTTACCAGGGGGAATGTCCTCACTGCCCGGCGGCGGCGTCGCCACACGGACATTCAACATGATAATCCCCTTCTCTTCCGGATAGTTCGCCATGGAATAGGCGCGCTCAATCGGCTCGGTTACGTTCGACTCAAACCGCCAAAGCTGGAACTTGTCCCAATCTTCTCTGTATTCTTCCTGGACATCGAAATCAGAATATTTGATGTGGTGTGGAGGGGCCTCGATCTGGATATATCCGCCTGCTCGAAAATTGACATCCTCACCCTCCGGCAACCTAAGGACCAATGCCTTGATGAAGGTCGCCACGTTTTCATTGGATACGACCTCGCATTCCCATTTTCTAACGCCAAAGACCTCTTCGGGGACTTCGATTTCCATATCCTGCTTGACCGCGACCTGGCAGGAAAGACGGTCGCCGAGGGCTGCCTCTCGCTTGGTGATATGACTTTCTTCCGTGGGTAGTATTGAACCACCGCCCGAATGAATCCGGACACGACATTGGGCGCAGGTACCTCCGCCGCCGCAGGCAGACGGAACAAAGAGTTTTTGCTCGGCCAGTGTCTGAAGGAGCTTGCCGCCAGCGGGCACCGCAATCGTCTTTTCACCGTTAATGTTGATATTGACGTCTCCGGTGGACACCAGTTGGGACCGCGCCAATAAAATGGTCGCAACCAGCACAAGCACGATCATGGTGAAAAGGATAACGCCAAGTCCAAATGTCAACATGCACAGATTCCTTCAGAGCTTTACGCCGGAGAACGACATGAAAGCCATGGCCATCAGACCTGCCGAAATGAAAGTTATGCCCAGACCCTGCAACCCATCAGGTATGTCAGAATATTTGAGCTTTTCGCGTACACCCGCCATGCCGGTGATCGCAAGAGCCCAGCCGAAGCCCGATGAGATGCCATAGGTTACCGATTCAGCAAAATTATAGTCACGCTCCACCATGAAGAGCGACCCTCCGAGGATGGCACAATTCACGGTGATCAGCGGGAGAAATACGCCGAGCGCGTTGTAGAGCGGTGGAAAATACTTGTCGAGCACCATTTCCAGAATCTGAACCAGCGCCGCTATGACGCCTATATAGGAGATAAGGCCGAGAAATGTTAGGTCAACATTCGGGAAACCAGCCCAGGCCAATGCACCGGGGGCAAGCAGATAGTTCAATATCAGATTGTTGGCCGGGACTGTTATTGACTGGACGACCATAACCGAGATGCCAAGTCCGATTGCCGTAGAAATCTTCTTTGAAACGGCTATGAACGTGCACATGCCAAGAAAAAATGCCAGTGCCAGGTTTTCAACGAAGATCGCCTTTACGGCAAGGGAAACAAGGTCTTGCATCAGTGTGCCTCAACCGCCTGAATCTTATACTCCCGCCGTTCCACTTGTTCCGGTTTCCTTGCGCGAATGGCCCAGATAATCAGGCCAATGATAAAGAACGCGGATGGCGGAAGCAGCAACAGGCCGTTAGGTACGTACCAACCGCCGTTATTGACCGTATTAAGTATCGTAATCCCAAAAAGACTGCCAGAACCGAAAAGCTCACGGACAAAACCAACAAGCATCAGGATCAAGCCGTATCCCATGCCGTTACCAACACCATCGATGAAAGAGGCGATTGGAGGATTTTTCATGGCAAAGGCTTCAGCACGGCCCATGACAATACAGTTGGTGATGATCAGTCCCACGAATACAGAAAGCGTTTTGGATATCTCAAATGCATAGGCCTTGAGAAACTGGTCTACCACGATCACCAGCGAAGCGATGATCACCATCTGTACGATAATCCTGATAGAGCTGGGAATTTGATTCCTTATCATCGAGATAAACATGGAGGAAAAGCCCGTGACGAATATCACGGCAAGCGACATGACCAACGAGACCTTGAGCGATGAAGTCACCGCCAGTGCCGAGCAGATCCCCAACACCTGGAGCGCAATCGGATTATTGTCGACCAGCGGATCGATCAGCATCTGTCTTCTTGTTTGGGTCATGAGATTTTTCCCGAATTCAGATTTTCCAAAAATGGCCCATACCCGGCTTCACCAAGCCAGAATCGTACCAGATTGTTCACTCCTACCGATGTCAGTGTAGCGCCGGCCAGGCCATCCACGTGATAGTCTTCACCCGCTGGTGGAGGCGATTTAGCAACTGTGATCTGGAGATTTCCGTCGTCGTCAGCAAGCTTCTTGCCAGGCCAAAGCGCCTTCCATCGTGGGTTATCGACCTCAGCGCCAAGACCTGGTGTTTCTGCATGCTCATAGAATTGGAGCGCAACAATATCATTACCGTTTGCGTCGAGCGCGATGAAACCATAGAGCGTCGACCATAGGCCGTATCCATAGATTGGCAAAATCACCTTATCGATTTCACCAGCTTCGTCTCTAAGAAGGTATATGGTGACAAATTTTGATTGCCGCCCAATCGACGCGGGGTCATTATCCAGCGGGATGGAAAGATCCGGATCACTTGCGGCGGCGCGGTCGTCGAATGTTGCTGCATCAAAATCGTTGCTGAAAGTTCCCGTTGCGATCTCAAGAACTTTCGGCTCGACTGCTTCAAAAGCCTCTTCAATAGCGATCCCCGGTTCATAGAGGCCCGCGACCTGCAGGATGTTTATCTGCTTGTCTTTGAGTTTGTTGACCTCCTGAAGTGGCCTGAGCGCCACGGCAGCGGCGGAAACGACCATTGAGGCAACGAGGCAAAGTACGACGGCCAGAAACACGGTTTTCGGAACGGAATCCGTTGGCAGGTCCAAAAAACGCCGCATGAACCCCTTGTTCTGTTCTTGATCATCAGCCACTGCGGCGGGCCCTCCGTCTTATGTTGGCTTGTACCACGAAATAATCGATCAAAGGTGCAAAAACGTTGCCAAACAGAATGGCCAGCATCATACCTTCCGGAAATGCCGGATTCAGGACACGGATCATAACAACCATCACACCAATGAGCGCGCCATAAATGTATCGGCCAAGGTTGGTATGAGCAGCAGAAACAGGCTCGGTTACCATAAATGCAAGGCCGAATGCATAGCCACCCAGCACAAAATGCCAGTACCACGGCATCGCAAACATTGGGTTTGTGCTTGAACCAATAAGATTGAGGAGGAGCGAAAACCCGATCATCCCGCCCATACAGCCAACCACGAGGCGCCAATTTGCAATTTTTGTGACCAGAAGAAAGGCAAGGCCTATCATACATGCTAGAGCTGATGTTTCACCGATACTGCCCTGAACAACGCCGAGGAAGCTGTCCATCCAGGTAGTGCCGCGGACGACGATATCCTGATAACCATCCGAGGCTGCGATCGCCAGATTGGTTGCGCCAGAAAAGCCGTCCACCGGCGTCCAAATCGTGTCACCAGACATCTGGGCCGGGTAGGCAAAGTAAAGAAACGCCCGACCCGTCAGTGCAGGATTGAGGAAGTTCTTGCCTGTACCACCAAATACTTCCTTGCCGATCACCACGCCGAAAGAGATGCCGAGCCCAACCTGCCAGAGCGGCACGTCCGGCGGCAAAATAAGAGCGTAAAGCATTGAAGTAACGAGGAAACCTTCGTTTACTTCATGCCTTCTTATCGTTGCAAACAGTACTTCCCAAATGCCGCCCACGACCAACGTCGTGATATAAATTGGCAGAAAATAAAGAAGTCCGTGCAGAAAATTTGCCACCGGATTGGCCGGATTGAAGCCGATGCCAGCCATCTCGATAATCCAGGCACGCCAACCTGATGCACCCAGAGTGGCAATGGCGGTATTTACCTGGTAGCCAATGTTCCACAGTCCTACGATAATGCAGGGAATGGTGGCGATGACCACATAGGTCATGATCCGTTTCATATCGATATATGAACGTGCGTGAGGAGCGGCCGTCGTCACCGTTTTGGGGGTGTACAGAAAGCTTTCGACCATCTCGTAAATAGGAAAGTACTTCTCCCACTTTCCGCCGTTTACGAAATACGGTTCGATGTTATCAAAAAAACGCCTCAACCCCACAGAATCATCCCTCGCGCTCAATCTTGTTAAGGCAATCGCGTAGCGCCATCCGGTATTCGTATTTTGCCGGACAGGCAAATCCCACAAGACCGAGATCTTCCTCGTCCAACTCCAATGCACCAAGTGCCTGGGCGGAGTCTGTATCCATCACCAAAAGAGCGCGCAGAAGCTGCGTAGGCAGATAGTCTTGCGGCATGAGCTGCTCGAAAGTACCGAGTGGCACCATGGCCCTTCGGCCTCCGTTCAGATTGGAGGTGAGCTCGAACAATTTATTGGAAAAGGCCGAGCCAAGCACAGGCTGATATGCATATTTATTTGACATCGGACGAATCCATCCAAGCGGAATTTGGTGGTGGTCTTCCTCAATCACGGTAATCTGGCGATCATAGCGTCCCAAATAGGAATCTGCACCTTCACCAGCCCGCCCGCTGAGGATAGAGCCAGAGATCAAACGATAGCTCGTGGTATTATCGACAGCACCATCTATAAGGTCAATCATCGACGCTCCCATAAGCGTCCTGACCGAACGGGGAGATTGAACAAGCGGCCCCGAGATCGCGATCACGCGCTCTGGATCCAGGGTTCCGTGTTTCATCAACCGTCCTATGGCGATTACATCCTGATACCAGATCGTCCAAACCGTCGTTTCAGTCGATGGCGGCTCAAGAAAGTGCATATGGGTACCAGGCAGACCGGCCGGGTGAGGCCCGGAAAATGAAACTTTTGTCAGTCCGGGCAGATCAGGGACATTCATATCGGAAGCTGAATCGTAGCACAGGTAGGTATTTCCATCTGGTAACGCTGTGATAGCAGCAAGGCCCAATTCGAAAGCCTGCCCGGCATCTTCAATGATCTCGGCTGCATCGGGTGACAATGGTTCGGTATCCATTGCCGTTACATACAATGCAGAGGGGCGCGTGCCGGGATCGGGTACCTTTGAATAGGGTCTCGTGCGAAATGAAGTCCACAGGCCAGCTGCGCATAGTCGTTCCGCAATGCCTTCTGCAGTATCGGGATCTCCAATCTTCGAGAAGTCTATCGGTGGCACGTCATCTTCGGTTACATCAATTTCGACACTGATAAGAGCCCTACGCGCGCCCCTGTTAACACTGCGCACGCGCCCTGCAACTGGTGAAGTCACCAATACTTGCGGTGTGTCCTTGTGAGCAAAGACAGGCGATCCGCGCGATATCTGCTGGCCTTCTTCAACAGACAAGCGCGGTTTGAGCCCAAGATAGTCTGCCCCAACGACAGCGACTGTCTGGATTTTGGGGCCTTCCTTGATTCCTGGTGCAGGGGCACCCATAACAGGAAGATCGAGCCCTTTTTTAAATGAGAAATTCACGTTTGACCGCTCGTTCAATGTCCACCAACTATTTTATCGACACAAATTTGGCAGACTTGTTGATAGTCAACAAGTTGGTATTTATCCTTGAGTTCGGATTTCTTACCACCTTGTTGCAAAACAGGAAATGGTTAATATGCGAAAGTCTCATCCAAACGAAAGCTAAAATCCTTGACCAAGCGATTTAAAATCAGTCGGCGCTCATTACTGTGCACCCCAATATTACTTGCGGCTTGTAACCGCAATCCCAAAAAATATGAGCTGACCGGCTCGACGATGGGAACAACCTATTCTGTTGTCGCTGTAGATCGCGCGAACTCTGTTAGTTCGCAAGAGCTAAGGACAACCGTGATCGACACTCTGGCAAATGTAAACGCGGAAATGTCGAACTGGGATGCAAATTCCGAGGTTTCGCAGTTTAACAATGCCCGTTCCAAGCGACCGTTTGCCGCGTCGCCTGCGCTTAGCCAAGTGGTTGAGACCGCTCAAGCGGTTGGTGCAGCCAGCGATTATCAATTTGATGTAACTCTTGGTCCGCTGATTGAGCTTTGGGGATTTGGTGCGCCGGGAAGCGCAAACTCCGTTCCGACAGATTCGGCAATAGCGGATGCTCTACATGCTTCTGGCCGAGGCAAACCGCTTCATATCAGTGACGGCACCATCAGTAAGCCGCATCCGGATACGAAAATTTATGTTTCGGGCCTTGGCAAGGGTCATGGCGCGGACCGGATTGCTGCTGCGCTCAGAAAATTGGGGATTGAAGACTACATGGTCGAAATTGGCGGGGATCTCGTAACTGCGGGGCGCAATCCCAGCGGGTCACGCTGGCAAATCGGGATCGAAGCCCCATCTTATGTGGACCGTGTGCTTCAAAAGGTGGTTGGATTGTCAGATCTGGGTGTTGCAACTTCGGGCGATTACCGCAATTACTTTGAACGCGGTGGCGTTCGGTATTCGCATATTTTGGATTCGCGTACAGCTCGCCCAATTACCCACACGACAGCCTCTGCCACGGTGGTCGCCGAAAACGCGATGTTGGCGGATGCATGGTCAACTGCTATGCTTGTGGTAGGACGTAGTCGCGGGCTTGAATTGGCCGAAGAGCACGATCTCGCGGTCCTGTTCCTGGAACAAGACAAAGATGCTGCGGGCCGTGGCTTCTTACCATCCGCAAGCCCGCGTTTCGAAGCGCTTGTGGCCTAACGAAGGGAAATGACCTGGTGACAACCTTTGTCCTCGCATTCTTACTGTTGATGACGATTATGCTCGGGATGGCACTTGGCGTTATCTTCATGGGCAAGCGAATTAAAGGCAGTTGCGGCGGCCTCAATGCGATTGGTGACGCAGACCAATGTCTTGTCTGTCATAAAGAGATTGATCCCAACAGCCCTCTTCGTGAACGTCTAAATTGCCCATATGCGCGCAAGCGGTTCAACAAAGTGGGCTGAATTGGGGAAGGAGTTCAAATCGTTTTGTGGCGATTAGCTGAATCTTAGCGGAATGAATCCAACGGTAATCAGGCAAACTGCAGCGGCGCTACCAAAAATCCAAAGCTGCCATTTCGGGCCATTTGCCTTCCATACCCGCCGGTATTGGTATCCAGCTACAACAGCGATGACAAACACCACCGTGGCAATTGAAGGACTGAGGTAAAGTTCGCTTGAGGCGGTAAGCATTATATCCAAGAGTGTGAATTGTGGTCTAAACATTCTGACACAGTCCACGCCGAACACTCAAGAAGGGAGGAAACAACCAATGCCAACTTCTTACCAGGCGCCTATGCGCGGCGACACCGAATCAAAGGAACGGACGACCAGTCAGTCAGTTACGTCAAACGCAAGTAGTGAACACGCAACTGTTCAAAAACTCCTCCAGGGAAAAGGCGGTGACGCCTTTACAATCAGTCCGGGCGAAACAATTTCCTCCGCTGTGGGCATTCTGCGTGACAAGCGCATTGGTGCACTGATTGTGGTCGATGAAAACGGAGATTTGGCCGGTATTCTCTCCGAACGTGATATCGTACGTAAATTGGCGGACACACCGGGTAAGACACTGGCGCAGAAGGTCGAAGACAACATGACCCGCAAGGTTGTGACCTGCACACCCGAAGATCCGTTGATAACCGTACTGCGCCGGATGACGGAAGGCAGATTTCGCCATATGCCAGTATTAGATGATGGAAAACTTTGTGGGATCGTGACGATCGGCGATGTGGTCAAATTTCGCCTGAACGAACTCGAGCACGAAGTGCTGCAGTTGAAGCAAATGATTGTAGGCTAACGGAAAGCCAGAAACTATTGCCCGGTGCATCGACGACCAATTGATCAATGCAAGCTCAATAAAACCTCAATATCTCGCTGATCCAGGGTTTCCAGCAGAGATTTGTCATCAGCTGACAGATTGCTACCGCTATCTACGTGCTGTTTGACCAGACGAGCGATGGCGCTGGTGGACTGATAATAAAGATCGATATTCTCTCTGCTGAGTTCCTTTACAATACGCGCAATTAGCTTCTTGCGCTTTTCGGCATCAAGATCGGCTCGTTTGTCTTTCAACATGGAATTCCTCCAGCACTACTGATCCTTGTTATTAATGTAGTGCGTTTTGGCCATGTTTCCCCGCGTCGTTGGGTCACGCTTCTTAAAATACAACATGTTCCGCGATGCCTTCCCTTTCGGCTCCCCTACGCATCAGTACCAAAAATCTCAAGCTCCGGATGTTCGCCAATATGCATCACCGGCAAAAGCACCTCATTGAAATGGCATCGTTTGGGGCCAAAATATCGGTCGAAATGAAGGTTCAGACGATCAGGTTAGCTACCAATTCATCATCCGTTATATCCTGCCAGCGGATTTCTGAATCATCAAATCGCAAGCAAAGTTCGACGAAATTCTTGGCATTCGAAGTCTCAACGCCCAAGAGAACCGAACCAAAATTCCGCGCCGATTTCTTCAGATATTCAAAACGGGTGATGTCATCATCCGGCCCAAGAAGTGCAAGGAAATCCTTTAACGCGCCAGGTCGTTGTGGCAGGCCAATGACGAAGTACTTCTTAAGACCGGCAGACCTTAAAGCCCGTTCCTTGACTTCAGGCAGTCGCTCGAAATCGAAATTGCCCCCCGATGTAACGCAAACAACGGTCTTGCCACGCGAAACATCTGCCGGGAGGCGCTTTAGCGCATCGACGGTGAGTGCGCCGGCTGGTTCCAGTACAATGCCTTCAACGTTCAACATCTCCAACATTGTCTCACACACACCGTCTGTTGGTGCGCGCACGACCTGTTGCGGTGCAAACTGTTTCAACTGCTGAAAATTCAGTTCACCAATCTGTCCGACGGCAGCGCCATCGACGAAGTTGTCAACATTATCCAGTTGAACACGATTACCCGCTACCAAACTGCTATACAGGCTTGGCGCACCGTCAGGTTCGACAAATACGAAACTCCCCGAATATCCATTGTCCTGACAGTAACGTGTTACCCCAGCAGCCAGACCGCCACCGCCAACAGGCAGGATCATACAGTCTGGTTTGTTATCAGGCGTCAGTTGGTCAAGGATTTCCTTTCCGACGGTTGCCTGTCCCTTGATGATGGTTGGGCTGTCAAAAGGCGGCACCATGACACCGTCATTGTCGGCGCAATAGTCAAGCGCCGCACGATTGGCATCGTCGAACCCATCACCGAACAACCGAATCTCTACAAAGGGCGCGCCAAAGGACTTTGTCTTCATGATCTTCTGCTGCGGTGTAGTAACCGGCATGAAAACAATACCCTTTTTGCCGTAAGCATGGCAGGCATAGGCAAAACCCTGGGCATGGTTGCCAGCAGAAGAACATACGAACAGCTCATGATCCGGATTTTCCGCCAGGGCTTCGGTCAAAAAGGCGTATGCACCCCTGACCTTGTAGCTCCTGACCGGGCTCAGATCTTCGCGTTTCAACCAGATGTTGGCTCCGTATAGATCAGACAAATATTGATTTCGTTGGAGCGGAGTTGGTTCAATAACGCTTTCCAGTGCCTTATGGACAGCATTCACTTCGGCAACAAATGGTGTCAACACGCATCTCCTCAAAATTCGTGGCATGGATAGGAAGGTAAGCCCTTCAATTAAAAACTTGATTAAACTGCTCAAGTATAAATCGGGACAAGCTCCACCAATTTGACACGAATGAAAATATCGTCCCGAGATGTGGCCGGCCGCTACAACCTTATGGCAACATTCTTGGTCTGAACGTAGTTCCAAAGAGCCTCACGACCCTTTTCACGCCCATAACCCGATTTTCCATAACCGCCAAACGGCGTTTCAACGCCACCAGCATACCATTCATTGACAAATATCTGCCCAGCGCGGATGCGTTGTGCAGATCGGGTTGCCCGATCAATATCGGAAGTGAAGACACCACCGACAAGTCCGTAGGGAGTATCGTTGGCGATATTGATCGCTTCGTCATCAGATTGGAATTTCAGAACCGAAACAACTGGTCCGAAGACTTCTTCGTTTGCAATAGCCATGTCAGGTGTCACATCGGTCAGCACAGTTGGTTCCATAAACGCGCCCGGTCGGTTCAGCTTGCGTCCGCCAGCGGCTACCCTGGCGCCGTCGGCAACGGCTTGTGAAACCATTTGGCAGGCGCGGTCGCGCTGGGCGTCGGAAACCATGGCCCCCATATTGCTGCCGAATTCCGGAAGATCGATTCCAGGGCTTACTGAAAGGCCTTCCGCAAGGCCTGATATGCGTGACACCAGTTCGGCATGCACGCTGTCATGCACGATGATCCGCGACATGGCTGAGCATACCTGGCCGGCATTAAAATAAATCCCCCATCGTACGTCGTTCTCAAAAGCTTCAAGATCCGCATCGCCGTGCACGATTGCGGCTGATTTGCCGCCGAGTTCCAGAATGCAAGGCACCACATTTTGTGCAGCAGCAGTGGCAATAGCCACGCCAGTCGGCACCGACCCGGTAAAGACGATCTGATTGACATCTTCATGCGATGACAGTGCCGCTCCGGCCTCTTTCCCGAGACCACAAATTAGATTCACGGCGCCAGGAGGCAGGCCTACCGCCTCGGCGGCTTTGGCAATCCATGCGCTGGAAAGCGGTGTCATTTCCGGTGATTTGATGACTGCCGTATTGCCCGTGGCCAAGGACGCCGAAAGTGATCGGGCTGCCATCTCGACAGGGTAGTTCCAAGGAATAATTTGAGCCGAAACCCCATAGGGTTCCATTATAGTGAAATCCAAATAGTTTGAACCGAGCGGGATGGATCGACCCTCAACGGTCTCGGCCTGATTTCCATAATATTCGAAGTAGCGGGCAGCTCCCTCGATTTCGATACGGGATTCCCATAGCGGTTTGCCCTGTTCCAAAGTCAAGATGATGGAAATTTCGTCGATATGCGCGAGCAAATAATCGCCCATCGCTTTGACCAATCTACCCCGTTCAACCGGACGAAGATCGGACAGGGCACCAGACAAATGAACTCGCTTGGTCGCCTTAACGGCGCGATCCACATCTTCGGCTCCTGCCAGTGCCTGCTCCGCGATCAGTTCACCGGATGCCGGATTGGTGACATCGATCCGCCCACCGGATCCATCTACCCATTCGCCATCAATATAGTTCTGCCAATATGAGTTGATTGACTGCATCAACCTTGCTCCTTGCCGTCTGCGGCGCCTTGCCGGCTATGCGGCCTTTGACCCTAGTTGTTAATGCCCGTTGTTTCCAGATAATCATGCGGCAGATCGGCTCTGCTTCGTAATGGTTGCCATTTGCCAGCATTCATTTGCCCATCCGGCAAGAAAACCGCCTGGTTCCAGGAGAGCATATCAGATGGATGGAATGACAAAATCGGGACAAATGCCGGAGGTCTGGATGCAATCATTTATCTCCAGTGATTTCAGAACGCCATACCCGGTGACGAGGATTGTTGACATGCCAGCCGCCGCGCCACCCAATATATCGGTATGGAGCGTGTCACCGATCATGACTGCACGTCTGCGATCAAACTTGGCAGGCAATCTGGAAAACAATTCATCAAAAGCGTTTGCATATGGTTTGCCGAAGAATACGGGCTCCAGTCCCAACTGATCCGTAAGCCGATGGGCATATTCCCCCGGCTCGATGTTGAATGCGGATTCCCATGGTGAAGCCAGATCCGGATTACCAATTAATACGGGCCTCGGATGTCTGACCAGTTCGTCACGAATAGCTGTAAAGACGGCATCGCCGATGGTGCGGGAGCTCATCAATATCATTGCATCACAAGACCGCCATTCGTCATTTTGCAAATTGATGAGTTGAAACGGCACCCCAAGCTCGCCCGGTAAATGGTGGTCAGCCAGAGCAATCGCCCAACTCCAGTGACCTGGATAGTTGGACAGGTTGGCGGAAAGCACTTGTCGACTGCTGATAATTTCACTGGCGCTGAATTCGAAACCGAGTTTAGCATATTTCATAGTCAGTTCAGCTATAGGTGTCGTTGCAGCATTTGTAAGGACAAAGACCTGCTTGCCTTCTTTCCTTAAATCTTCAAGGCATTCTGCCGCGCCATCAATGGGTGCATCACCAACATTCAACACACCGAAGGAATCGAACACGAAGACATCGAAACTGGACACGAGGTCACCAAGACTGTCCGCATGTTTGAATTCTCTCTGCGAACCCAGTTTCGGCAATCGGCATCGAATCTCCTGGTATCGCTGGAATACCCAGTCTGAATCAGGATTTTGCATGTCTGGTAAATTGCTCCCAATATTTTGAAATCGTTTTCAAGCGTACCGAGTTTTCTGGGGATATTCGCTCACACCTTCGATTTAAATCGCTGGATTTTCACCAGATTTCACTGCATCATCCTGGCGCAAGATACTAGATTGAAAACGTGCTTGGAAAAATAAAACAACAATCGGGAGGAATGCATGAGGAAATTAATTGGATCGCTATTGGTGCTGAGTGCTTTGTGTTGGGCAGGAACTGCCAATGCTCAAGACTGCCCAAGGGGAACGCTGGATGAGCAATATTGCGACTACAATAACGACCTGGTAGCTGACTTGCCACGGGATGACTCGCAATGGGTCGATCCGGATACGATTATTTTTTCCTATACGCCTGTCGAGGATCCAGCCGTTTACGCCAAGGTATGGGACGGCTTCATCAACCACATGGCTGAGGTAACAGGCAAGAAAGTCGTTTTCTTCCCCGTTCAATCCTACGCCGCTCAATATGAGGCGATGCGATCCGGCAGATTACACATAGCAGGTGTCAATACGGGCGGTAATCCGGTTGCCGTTTCCTGTGCCGGGCTCGTTCCCTTTGCAATGATGGCAGCAAAGGATGGTTCATTTGGTTATGAAATGGAAATTCTTGTGCCCGCCGACAGCGATATCCAGACGCCGGCAGATTTGAAAGGCAAGACGCTCGCATTTACGTCCCCTACGTCAAATTCCGGTTTCAAGGCGCCTTCTGCAATCTTGAAGAGCGAGTTTGGCTTGGTGGCTGATGAGGATTTCCAGACAACGTTTTCCGGCAAGCATGACAATTCCATACTTGGTGTTGCGAACAATGACTACGAAGCCGCAGCCGTGGCCAACTCTGTACTGAAAAGAATGGTTGACCGTGAGGCGGTCGATCCTGCCAGCTACAGAAGTATCTACAAATCCCAGACCTTCCCGACCACCGGTTATGGCCACGCGCACAATCTGCATCCGGTCGTTGCCGCGAAGATCAAGGAAGCTTTCTTCTCCTTCCCTTGGGAAGATTCCGACTTGCAGAAGGAGTTTCAGAAAGAAGGCCGGTTTGTATCCATCCATCACAAGAGTGACTGGGCGGTAATCCGTCAGATCGACTCGGCAAATGGCGTGAGCTACGATTGCAAGTAGGATCTTCTGACGACTGACTAAGCACCGCCGGTCAATCTGTGGCCGGCGGTGAATTACAACATTCTTCCTGCGGAAATTCATGCTGCGTCTTGATAAACTCCATAAGCGCTACCCTACGGGCGATGAAGCACTGAAGGGCGTGACGCTTGAAATCCCTGATGGTCAGGTTATTGCGCTGATCGGACCTTCCGGCGCCGGCAAATCGACGCTGATCCGATGCATCAATCGCCTTGTCGAACCGACTTCCGGCAGCGTGAAACTGGGCGAGACCGAACTGACCTCCCTGTCATCGGGAGCCCTGCGGGCAGCGCGAAGAAGAATGGGAATGATCTTCCAGGAATATGCTTTGGTCGAGCGCCTGACCGTTATGGAAAATGTCCTTTCAGGCCGGCTGGGTTATGTGGGTTTCTGGCAAAGCTGGTTTCGCCGTTTCCCGCCAAAGGATATTAGCGAGGCCTTCCGGCTTCTCGACAGGGTTGGCCTGATGGAGATGGTCGACAAGAGAGCCGACGAATTGTCCGGTGGTCAACGCCAACGTGTGGGCATAGCCAGGGCATTGGTTCAGGACCCCGAACTGCTACTTGTAGATGAGCCGACGGCAAGCCTTGATCCAAAGACCTCACGGCAAATCATGCGCCTCATCTGCGAGTTGTGCCGTGAGCGTAAATTATCGGCAATCATCAACATCCACGATGTTCTTCTGGCCCAGATGTTTGCCGAACGCATCGTCGGATTACGCCTTGGTGAAATTGTATATGACGGCCCGCCTTCCGGACTAAAACCCGATGTCCTGACCGAGATCTATGGCGAAGAGGATTGGGAAGCGACAATTGAAGAAGTCGACGAAGAAGATGAGGAAGACCTGGAGGCCGTGGCCAAATGAGCATGGCCGCAGAGACCCGCTACCCCGATCGTTGGCGAAAGCCGCCGCTTATAAAGAGCAGTCTGTTACGCTGGTGTCTTTGGCTTGGAGCGGCAATCTATTTGGCATTGGCGCTTGGTACGATGGATATCAATTGGCAAAGAGTTGCCGAGGGCCTTCCGCGCGGCCAGAAATTTGTTACGGCATTCTTTCCACCAGACTTTATCAGCCGGTGGGATTCGATCGTCGAGGGAATTCTTGAAAGCATATGGATGACCGTCATCTCGACTGTAGCCGGCATTGCGCTGTCGGTTCCAGTCGGGCTTGGTGCGGCCAGAAATCTTGCTCCCCTGCCGGTATACTTGTTCTGCCGAGGCATCATTGCGTTATCTCGGACTTTCCCCGAGGTCATTTTAGCCATATTTGCCGTGAAATTGTTCGGCTTTGGTCCGTTTGCTGGCTTCCTGGCGCTTTCGATTGCAACGATCGGTTTCTTTGCAAAACTATTGGCAGAAGATATCGAGGATTGCGATCCTGGTCAGGCAGAAGCCGTCAAGGCAACCGGCGCGAACTGGTTTCAATGGATCAATTATGCAATCCAGCCTCAGGTCATGCCACGAATGATCGGCCTGTCGGTTTACCGTCTTGATATCAATTTCCGTGAATCGGCAGTGGTCGGCATCGTCGGTGGCGGCGGTATTGGCGCGACCTTGCTGACTGCCTTTGACCGGTATGAGTTTGACTCCGCCGCCGCAATTCTCGTGACAATCATCGTGATTGTGATGGTACTCGAATATTGCTCCGGCTATTTGCGCAGGTGGGTTCAGTAATGGTCACGATCAATACAGATAATGGACCGATCTGGCGCCGCCGAACCACTGCTCAGCAATGGATGCATTGGCTATGCTGGCTTATAGGCGTTGCTATCGTCGTCTACTGCTGGAAATTGGTTTCCGACCGGACGATCTGGTTCTTTGTGACCGACGCAGGAACCCAAGCTGCCGATCTCGCGACACGGATGGTGCCGCCAAAGTGGTCCTATATGGAAAAACTCTGGATCCCGGTCTGGGACACCATCAACATTGCCACGCTTGGAACAATGCTGGCCCTGGTCGCAGCCTTTCCCATCGCATTCCTGGCGGCACGGAATACCACACCGAACAAGGCAGTCCGTGCAATTGCTCTGCTTGTTATCGTGTCTTCGCGCTCGATCAACTCTCTTATCTGGGCCTTGATGCTGGTTGCGATTATCGGACCGGGCGTTTTTGCCGGTGTCCTGGCGATTGGATTTCGGTCCATCGGCTTCTGCGCCAAGCTGCTTTACGAGGCGATTGAGGAAATCGACGCCAATCAGGTCGAAGCAATTGAAGCAACGGGTGCTACCGGCGGTCAAAAACTGGTCTATGGCGTAATTCCGCAGATCCTGCCGACTTTCGCCGGTATCTCGGTATTCCGATGGGATATCAACATCAGGGAATCAACGGTATTGGGCCTGGTTGGTGCCGGCGGCATCGGCTTGCAGCTTGATGCATCGATCTCGACCTTGGCCTGGACGCAGGTATCCCTGATCCTGCT
>JBCCEP010000026.1:0-19129 GCA_039030215.1 Pseudomonadota bacterium | reverse complement strand
TGGGAGCCTGTCGAAACATCGATTTACGCTGTCTATCCTTCAAGACGCTATCTCATGGCCAAGGTTCGGGCCTTTATTGATTTCCTTGTCGAGGAACTCGCAGGTAGCAATGCTCGCCGGATCTGAATCAGGGACCAGTCTGAAACCCATTTTGGCGGGAAGTAATGATGTCACCCGTTTTGTGCATGGAACCAAGGCCGAAGCCAGGACATTGGTGGGTGGCAATAACCTGAAAACAATCTACATATTGCCAAAGCATTGCAGCAAGAAATAATCCGAAACAAACTGAAGAAATCATGATCTAATGCGCTGAAGCAAACATCAACCAGCGCCAATCGGAGATAGCCCATGTCTAATTCGAAAATGTTACAGACATTGAACAAACTCATGAATGGGGAATTGCGCGCCGCGCATACCTATCTTGAGGCCGGCGCCTGGTGCGCTGAGCAGGCTCTTGAAGGATGTTCGCAATACATGATGGCGCATGCATCAGAGGAATTGACGCATATGCGGAAATTCTTTGATTACATCGTCGATATCGATGGACGCCCGCACTTCACGGAACTTCCTGAACCCAAAATCGAAGTCGATGATATTGCTGATTTGTTTGAAATGATTTTGAAACACGAAAAATCCGTAACCCACAATATTCATGCCGCTTTAAAACAGGCAGTGGAGGAAGACGATTTCAGTGCACAGGAATTCCTACAGTGGTATGTGATGGAGCAACGCGAAGAGGAAAAAACATTCCGCGACCTGATCGATCTTACGAAGATCATTGGGGATGGTCCCCACCGTCTTTACAATATCGACCGGGAAGTTGCCGCCCGGGTACACGCTTCAGCGGACTCTGCTGCTTCCGATCCAGGTTAAGCTGAGTAATTACGGTTTCCGACAAATGATCGGCTAAATCAACCCGCCAGACATGGTCGAACCAATCACGAATTTTCACCGCGTTAAATATTGATAAATTTGACGTTTGTCTGATCTCGAGAAATCACGGGGACATCTGATGCTCGGGAGTTTTGCTGCTTTTGTATTGGCGTCAGCTTGAGCATCATCGGATCAGTTTTCAAAATTCGCGGAATAGGAAATTTTGTTGCCGAAAGCCGCGCTAAGATCCGTGTTTTCTCACCTAATCAGAGTGAAAATTATTGCCGCTAACTCGCTTGATATTCTGATAGGTGTTGTTGTTATCTCATCAAGAGGCAATATGGTTTGAATTCGGACTCTATGCCTTATCCGATGCCTTTGATGACATAAGGCCCTCAAACGGCGAGGATGGTTTTTCAATTGTTTCAATAAGTGCCGGCACCATGAAAATTGAGAAAATCTCTGTCTATCAACTCACGCTTCCGCTTGAGCATCCTTATTCGCTTTCGGGCGGACGGCTGAAATTCGAAGCACTCGATGCAACACTGATAAAGGTAGAGACGGATGCCGGCATAACGGGCTGGGGCGAAGGTACGCCTTGGGGGCACACATATATACCAGCTCACGGTCCCGGTATTCGTGCTGGTATCAAGACCATCGCGCCGTTCCTGCTCGGGCTTGACCCCCGGCGGGTTGTTGATGTGGAACGCGCCATGGATTTGGCCCTGCCTGGCCATCTTTATGCCAAGTCACCGGTCGACATGGCGTGTTGGGATATTGCGGGTCAATCCGCCGGACTTCCGATTGCAGACCTCATGGGTGGGGGATCGCGTAAACCACGACCAATCGCGGCATCGATCGGTGCCAAGACAGTGGATGAGACACGTGCAGTCATGGAGCGGTATCGCGAACGAGGTTACATCGCACATTCTGTTAAGGTCGGTGGTGATGTTGATCGCGACATAGAGCGGATCCGGGATGTCGAAGCAACCAGGCCTAAAGGGGAAACGATCCTCTATGACGTCAACCGGGCCTGGACCCGGCAGCAGGCGTTGAGGGTAATCAAGGCAACCGAAGACCTCGGCGTCATGTTTGAACAGCCCGGCGAAACGCTTGGCGATATTGCCGCAATACGTCCCCTCCATAGTGCGCCGATAAGCGTCGATGAAAGCCTCGTCACACTGCTCGACGCCATACGTATAGCAAAGGAAGGTCTCGCGGAAGTTTTCAATATCAAACTCAATCGCGTCGGCGGGCTTACGAAAGCACAGCGAATTCGTGATATCGCAATGGCGCATGGTATCGATTGTTTCGTCATGGCAACAGGCGGAACGGTGATGGCGGACGCAGAAGCACTGCATCTGGCTGCGACAATACCTGATGAAAATCTGCTCGCAGTCTGGGCGTGCCAGGACATGCTTACCATTGATATTGCGGATGGAAACGGCCCACGTAACCAGAATGGGCACTTGGTTCTGCCTGAAGCTGCTGGTTTGGGCGTACATCCTGACGAAGAATGCCTTGGCGAACCGGTTGCTGTTTATTTATGAGATTCAAATAGATGCAAACCCCATTTTAAGGTGCTGATTGACAAATTGCAGCACCTTACTAAGACCACTGTGACTTCATCCTGATTGCAAGCCGCCCAGCGGAAGGATTACTTTCCGAACGCTGCACCGGTACTGAAAAAATATTCCTTCTCAAACCGGAATGAATCTTGTTTTATGGACATCCGGCTCCCGATTCTCCCCGGCAATTCATTCGACGACATCTGAACCAAACGGCGTTGTTATTAAGTTCTTGTCACCTCCCTTAAGGCAGAACTTGGCTTCCTGCCGAGAATAGAAAGCGAACTGAAAGTGTTCAGCATTGCTACTGACAAAACGTCACTAAGAATAAAGATAGCTGCGCTCTGGCCAGGTGTCCTCCTGTGTGGTTTGGCGGCAATTGCCGCTCAATTCCTGTCAGCCCATTATGGCGCACCGGCCATGTTGTTGGCTTTGCTGTTCGGTCTCGCACTTCAGAGCGCGACTGTCGGGGCAGAACGGGTTTCCGACGGCGTTTCTTTTTCGTCCCGGACCTTGCTCCGTCTGGGAGTGGGCTTATTAGGTGCTCGGGTCAGCGTGGATGCAATTTTGGCCATGGGCCTGGGTGCGGTCTGGCTGGTCGTGGCTTCCATTGTCGTCATGACAGCGCTGTCCTTTGGCCTGGCATGGATGCTCGGTCGTGGATGGCGTTTGGCTGTGCTTACCGGTGGGGCGGTCTCAATTTGTGGGGCATCTGCGGCGATCGCAATTGCCGCCATACTACCAAGAAATGAGCATTCCGACCGTAATCTGTCTTTTACGGTTTTCTCGGTGACTATCCTCAGTACCATAGCCATGATTGCCTATCCGATCTTCGGACAGCTACTGGACCTCAGCGATCACGATATGTCTCTGTTTCTCGGCGGCACCATTCATGATGTTGCACAAGTTGTGGGAGCCGGATTTAGCGTGTCGGAATCGGTTGGCGAAAACTCGACAACAGTGAAACTTCTTCGAGTCTCCATGCTTGCACCATTCGTCATGGTCTTGTCTGCCGTGCTGGCATTTTCGGGTGCTGATCAACGCAAGGATACAGGCAGCAAACCATCCATTTTGCCCTGGTTTGTTGTGATGTTCGCAGTCTTGGTAGCGCTTTCGGCGCTGGACATCTTTCCGCAATTGATTCAGGACGTGTTTTGGAAAACTTCAAGCTGGTTGCTGCTGGTCGCAATTGTCGGTGTCGGCCTCAAGACTGATCTCAAAGGCCTTATGGATATGCCTTCCAAGGCAGCTGCCTTGATTGTTATTCAAACCGTATTGCTGGCCGTATTTGTATTATCCTGGATTACCTTTGCCAAAATTTGATCTGGCAATTTCCGGTTATCTGGCAGGGCAGAAATGAACATCACAACTCATGTACCCATTCCGCTCGCCGAATTCCCAGTTGGTAGCACTGGATACAAATTGGTGTCAGCCACCGCTAAACGCTTGCTTCGCATCTTCTTCCAAAGCAGCCATCAATTTTCGATATGGAACCGGACCATAGCTGATGCGAGCGACACCCATCGATTTTAATTCACCAGTTGGCGGCGTACCCGGCAATGCGATGATGTTTACGGGAACGGAAACGCTCGAACAAAGCCGTTCAATGAGCGCCGGATCGGCCAGGCCTGGAGCGAAAAAACCGTCGGCACCGGCAGAAATGAAACTACTCGCCCTTTCCAGCGCCATATCCAGCATTGCGGTATCATGACTGTCGCGCGGATTTTTCAGGAAAATATCCGTTCTTGCGTTCAAAAAAGCGCCTGTTCCACTCTCGTCGATGGCTTTTCGAACGGCGCCGATACGTTTGGCCTGCGTGTCAACATCATATAAATCAGACGTACCAACGATCTGATCTTCAAAGTTGAAGCCGATGACGCCCGTTTCCAGTGCCTTTTGCACGTTGACTGCTATTTCCGCAGGATCAGCACTATAGGCTCCCTCAAAATCCAGCGATACGGGCAATTCCGTCTGCTCGACGATACGGACGGCATTCGTCAGCGCCAGTTCCAGCGGTATCTTTTCTCCATCGCCATAATTTTGAGCCATGGCAACCGGCGCGCTGCCGGTCGCCAAAGCCTTCGCCCCGGCCTCGGCTACAACCCGGGCAGAACCGGGGTCCCAGATATTGTACAATATCACCGGGTCGCCCTTCGCATGAAGTGCCCGAAATTTCTCAGCTTTGTCAGATTGTGTTGTCACGGCTTACCTCTCACTCCACTCGAATTACGCCGGTCAGCCCGGTCTTTTGATGTTCTATCACATGGCAATGGAACGCCCAGTCGCCAGGATTGTCGGCCACCAATGCAACTTCCATGATTTCATCTTTCAGAAGAAGCGCCGTGTCGGTCCAATTGGCCGCCAGTTTCCGTTTGTTCGACCGCAACGGGATAAAGGCAAGACCATGAAGATGAACTGGATGCTGATTGGGCGACTCATTCCGAAACCGGAAGATGTAGCTTTTTCCCAGCCTCAACGCGGCCAGCGGCCCTTGGCTATCTGCGGCGTCACCGGCCCAGGGCATGCGGTTGATAGACCAAAACGTTCTACCAAGCGTACCGCAAAAGCCATCCTTGGGAACGACACCTTCAGGTGACCAGCCGAATACAAACTCGTGTGTTTCGGCATTCGACAAGTCAGGCTTGCTAACCGGATTGGGCGGCAACGGAAGGATGTCCGAAAGCTTGCGACCCTGATCGCCTCCAGTGGCGCGCAGTGTTGCCATGGTATTGTTCCCATTTGACCGCATCGAAATAACTTCGATCGTCTGCCCCTCCCCTGAAGGCATGGCGACTGCCAGATCTGCGCGCTGTCCGGGGCCAAGCACCAGCGGCATTTCCTTTGTCGGCTCCGGTAATGAAACTTCGATTGGATGCCCGTCCCAGGCGATTACTGTGCTTGGACCCCCATTGATAATGAGCTGATAGATCCGGGTTGTATCGGAATTGACCAGTCGCAGGCGGACTATTCCACCGGCAGGATGATCATAAACGGGGTTGGTCAGCCAGTTTGCCGTCAAGACATTGCCAAGAGTGCCCGCACGAGCAGCCCGCCTCAACGAATATGCAGGAAGCAGTTCATCATTTTCATCAAGGCGAAAATCGCGCAAGTTGAGTATCTGATCGGCATCAAAACCGGGGTCATCGTTTTCCTTGACAATCAAGACGCCCGTCAGGCCCCGCGCCATCTGGGTCATTGTCATGCAATGTGGATGATACCAATAAGTGCCGGCGTCAGGCGGCGCAAAGCGATATTCAAAACTTTCGCCACCCGCAATCGGAAATTGAGTCAGATAGGGAACGCCATCCATGGCGTTCGGCAGGCGGATCCCATGCCAATGCATGGCGGTAAATTCATCCAAACCGTTCTCGACGTTGAAGACAGTAAGTTCGCCCTGATTTGCCGTCAGGACTGGAGGCGGATTATCAGCCGAGAGACTGACTAGGCCGCCAGTCTCCGTGTTTCGCAAACGATACCGTGCAGCCTGCAGCTTCAAGTCAGTTGTCGGTGGCTTGTTGGCCGCGCCTAACGCAGCGCCACCTAACAAACCGCACACACTAGCTGCGCCTGCAGACAGAATTAATTCACGCCGGTTCAAATGTCTACTCTCCGATTTGTTTGGCTACCGGTGGTGTCAGCTTCTGGTCGTGCAAAAGGACCATTTGAATGCGCACATCGTTATTTCTTGCTGCCAGCCAATGCATGTCACCGGGTTGGACCAGAAGGTGGCTACCTGACATATAGGTCCTTTCCTTGCCCGTTTCGACCTCATCGCCATCGCCCCAGTACATGTCGCCAGAAAGTACCGTCAGCAGGCGCAATCCGGACTTTGCCGCATGCGGCGGAACCACATCTCCCTTTTTCAACTCCAGAATAACTACCGAAGGCGTGCCGTCATTCGTGACGGCAATTGGCAACAGGTCAGCGACATCGTGAGCCTTTTTCGCTGGGATTTTGGTCGTATCGATCAATTTCGTTTCAGCCAAAGCAATGGAACTGAATGTAAGGATAAGTGTTATCGCGAGAATAATGCGCATTGGAATGTCCTTTCTGCATATTGGATTGACTAATTATGGTTGGTTTGTTGAGCGACGGATTGGTGCCGCGGTTGGTAAGCTGATGGGAATGGCGGAATTTTTCAGGAGATCTCCTGCTGCTGGTTCGACCGTTCGTCAGGTTCAGTTTCCACCGTGTAAAACTCGACGAAGAAGACCGCATCGCCTGTAGGTTCGATGAAGTGTACTGCCTCCGGAATAATGACCTGATGCTCGCCTGCCTCGACCTGGCGTCGTTCAGATGACCCTTGGTCATGAAATTCGACGACACCTTGCTGAACCACAAGACGGCCCCAGGTGCCAGCCTTTGTGGCGTGATCTCGCAATAGCCCTTTCGGAACAGTGTCCGAGTTAAACATGGAAGTTTGCCTGGCCAAGACGACATGAGGCGGAAGCTTGATCGCTTTCAACATGTCGATCTCCTTCTCGTTCGTGATATGTCGTTATCATTCCTGAAATTGCTGAAGGTCATCGGCTATGCTGCCTCCATAACAGGGGAACGCCTCAGGCAACGTGATCGAGCGATGTGATCGAGCATGATCATGGTTCCGGACTCGACAATGAATTGCTCGGCTGCATCCGGATCGATAATTACCGCACCGAATACCTCGTCCAGTCCGTAGTCCAGGATTACCGGACATGCTGGACAACTCGGGCCCACGAGCATTCGATTTGGGACGTTTGAACTGGCCCGCAAAATTGGTTCAAGGCTTCCATTCATCAGCGTCTGGGCCGTGATCGCCAAAACCTTGGCATCTCTGAAGGCCTTCGGGGCATCCTCGGCAGAAATATCGCCGGGTTTGGGTTGACGCTCGACGATACGGGACTTGGGTAGCCTTTTTTGTGCCCCTCTAAATCCGCCAACAATCACGACACCGTCGCCGGGAGCTGGTATTCCGCTTAGCCCGCCACCGCTGTGAATGAGCCCGTCAGTTTCGTCCGGCGGTTGCTGACGGTTCCAATATGCATTGATTGCCGCCAATCCAACAGAGCGGGACAGTGGATCAACTGAACATAAATAGGAAGCTGTATCGCGAAGTTTTTGACCAGCGAAACCATGCTCGGGCCGGATTGAACGCGCGCCTTCAGTATCGCGGCTCGGGCTCCTTGCGATACCGCAAAATTCTCCTGCACGGACCATCGTCCAGTTGAAACCGATCAGGACCTTGTCGACTGCCAGATCACTGATAACGCTATTGGCCAGTTTGGCTTCCAAATCCAGGCAGCCCAGTTTCTCCAGTAGGTCATGGGCTTGCGGCTTGACGACATCAAAGCGATCAACCTGGAATCGGGAAGCACAAACCACAATGCTCGGCTGATCGCTCATCTGCGGTTCGAATAGATCAGCTTCGATCAGCTTGATTGCGCCATCTTTTCCACCGACCGTCCAGCCCAGGGACTTCAGTTCCCGGATGGCCGTATCGAATTCCTTCTGCGCTTGGTCGCTGGAAACATCGACCGCAACAAATTGAGCAGGAACCGGTTTGGAGGGTACGGTCGTCACGGTGTCACGCTGCCTCCTCTGGCGAAAGCGCACAATCGGCCAATGTGTACCGGTTCATATTGTCGATGAAATCGCTTTCTGCCTCCGCCAGCATACCTTTCAATCTGCACTGCGGCGTGATTAAGCAAAGCCCACCGCCCGGTGCGAAACACTCTACAATTGGCGTGCCTCGTTCCAGAACCCGGATAATGTCTCCCAGCCGTATCTGATCCGGCGCCTTGGCCAAGACCGCACCGCCGCCCGTTCCTCGTCTGGTCTCCAGATAGCCAGCTGCAGCCAGCATGGCCATGATCTTGGTGAGGTGATTGCGCGAGATATCGAATTCGCGCGAGATTTCCGCTGTCGAATGCACCCGGTTTGGAGCGCTTGCGATGCGCATCAGGGCACGAAGGCCGAAGTCTGTGAAGCGAGTCAGTTTCATTATCGTGACAATCGTATCAAGCAATCCATTTCAGCGTTCAAATAGCATCCATAATTGGTATTTAAAATACCTATTAAACTGATGCGACCAAATCACACAGCTGATCTGCGGCAGATTTTATCCTGATCGAAACGCGATCCCGCTTCCGTTTCCGTTTCATGTGCCGTAACCTGGCAGGAAGAAACACTGCTGCAAGTTCGCAGATCGGTATTACTCACGCATAAGTTTGCGCATTTGCAGCATCTAGCGGAACGCAAAGTTAAAACGCTCCCTAAATCTTGCTATGACGCCACAAGCACCTAAGTTATAGAGGACGTGTTTTTCCAGGGGCTGGAATTACCTGCATGTTGAGGAACGCTCTTTTCGTATTTCTATTTTTGTTTGCCAACTCGATGGCGCACGCCGTGACAAACGAAGGCCCGCTTGCGAAAGCTTTGGCCAAGCCGTTTACCGGCGATTATGAACAGATGAAGAAGAAACGCGTCGTTAGAGTTCTCATTTCATTTTCTTACACTGACTACTATCTGGACGACGGCAAGGAAAAGGGACTGGCCGCCGAAACAATGCGGGAGTTTGAGCAGTTCCTGAATCAGGGCGTAAAAAATACCAAGGAGAAGGTTAGAATTGCGCTGATTCCCAAGGCTCGTGATGAGCTGATTCCTGCGCTTCTGGCGGGTCATGGCGACATCGCCGCGGCCAATCTGACAATCACATCGGACAGGAAGAAATTGGTGGAATTTTCAGATCCGGTCCTGACAGGCGTCCGGGAACTGATTGTGACCAATGCCGCCGGACCTAAACTCAGCGAAATCGCAGATTTGTCGGGTATGGAAATCCACGCCAGGAAATCTTCCAGCTACTATACAAGCCTGGAGGCAGCAAACAAAACGCTTGCCGAAATGGGTCTAAATCCGATCCGGATCGTAGCCGCTAACGAATGGTTGGAAGACGAGGATCTGCTGGAGATGATCGATGTTGGCATTATTCCGGCAATCGTGATGGATGAACATAAGGCAGAGCTTTGGCAGAGAAAATTCAAGCACATAAGAATCCATAACAACCCTGCACTGCGAAAGGGTGCAGAAGTAGCCTGGGCATTTCGAAAAGACAGCCCGGAACTTAAGGCGGTGGTCAACTCATTTGTCGCTAAGGTACGAAAGGGCTCAAAGCTTGGGAACATTTTTGCCAGGCGGTACCAGTCAGACATCTACGAAATCGTGAATCCCCAGACGAAGAAGTACACAGAACATCTCCGAAAGCTGGCAGCTCTGTTTGAGAAATATGCGAAGCAATACGACCTTGATCCGATGCTGCTTGCGGCTCAGGCTTTTCAGGAATCCCGGTTCGACAACAATGCCAGAAGTAGTGCCGGCGCAGTTGGTATCATGCAGCTTCTGCCATCGACGGCGCTTGACAAGGACGTGGCGATCAGGAATTTCCGGACCGTTGAAGGCAGTATTGAAGCGGCAGCAAAGTACAACCGGTTTATTGCAGACCAGTATTTCTCGGATGAGGCAATATCAGAATTCAACAAGATACTTTTCGTCCTAGCCTCATACAATGCGGGCCCAAACCGGGTGGCTCGGGTGCGCAAGAATGCAGAAAATCCAGATGTCTGGTTTGATCACGTTGAATGGCAGGTCGCGCGTGCGGCCGGTATTGAGCCGGTCAAATATGTCAAGAATATCTACATCTACTATCTACTGTTCACAAAATGGGACAAGTACGGGCGCCATAAGAATGCGAAATGATCGCTTGGCATGACAACCGAGCGACCAACATGGCGATATAGTTTGTAGGAATTCTGTGGCGAACTGCCGCTTTCTGCGTGCCCGCCGTGGGATTGCATTCAGTTATCATCATTCAATTTTCGACCGTTACCAACCCTTTGAATCGATCCTGGGCGACCTTGCGTACAAGCTCAGCAAGGCGTTTGATTACTTCACTATGCGCCGTTCTCCGACGCCAGGCCAACCCTACCGAACGCGTAAAACGATCACCGCGAAAGGTCAGGACTGCTACATCCCCCGTCTCCGAAGCAACTTCAGAGTTTACGTAAAGCGCCGGCAAAAAGGACAACCCCATATCCAGCGCTGTCATCTGCCGCAATGCGTCCAGACTCGTGCCTTCATAGTCCTGACGCAAATAGGCGTTGACCTCTTCGCACAAGCTGACGATCTGATTGTGCAAGAGATAGGAATTCGAAAGCGCCAGAATATCCTGGCCGATCAAATCGGAGTCCTTGACCGTTTTGTTCTTTGCCAATGGGTGATCCTGGGCCACCGCAAGTTTGAGCGGTTCACGAAACAAGCGCAAGACTTCCAAATCCGGCGATTGAACCGGTAATTGGGTCAGAATGATATCATGCACCCCTTCCAGCAATTCATCCTGCAAAACCATGGGCGCTGCATCCCGTGCAATCACTTTCAGCGATGGATAATCTTGATGCAGACGACGCATGACATGCGGCAAAAAATATGGGCCTAGTGTTGCAGTAGATCCAAGCCGTAAGGTGCCGCTCGTGCCTTCCCGCATGCCGGATGCCAGTGATTGCAGGGCGTTGGTTTCCTCCAGGACCTTCCTTGCCTGTACCAGGATTTCGCGCCCGCCTATCGTCAATATTGCACCGCGTTGCCCACGCTCTACCAACTTCAATCCCAAAACCGATTCAAGTCCTGCGATTTGTTGGCTCAGAGATGGCTGGCTTACACCGACATATTCGGCAGCCTTTCGATAATGGCGTGTTTCGGCCAAGGCAACAAAATAGCTCAGTTGCTTGAGTGTGACTGCATTCGGCATGGAGGCTCACCTTGTTTCCGCGGATTACAGTTCAATAGGTTTTTCCTATCGAACTATTAGGGTTTTAGGTATTTTTTTAAGGCCAGCCAACCTTATGTTGATAAAAAATGTCATGTTTTTGCAGGAGCGGCGAAAACAACCTTTAGACGCATTGGGTAACGGGATGGCGGAATACCAATCTACTTTCACAAAACGACAAGGCCAGCGGGATTAATCATGGCCTGTCGGCAAACGTCATCGGAAAAATTGAACGAAACGCCATCTGGCTGCCAAGACATCGATTTCAGGCGTCCGATCGTTCTCTCTCTTTCTTAACAGCAAACCACCACCTTTCAGATCACAAGGAGATCCAAATGACCACCAAGACAATTATTGTTGCACTAGCGGCGGCGGTAACGGCGACCAGTGCGATCGCTGAAGAAGAGCTGAATCTCTATTCGTCACGTCATTACGACACTGACGAGCGGCTCTACTCGGATTTTACCGATGCCACCGGCATCAAGATCAATCGCATCGAAGGTAATGCAGACGAGCTTATTGCCCGCATGGAAGCCGAAGGTGCAAATTCGCCAGCCGATGTATTTTTGACAGTGGATACGGTCCGTCTGACGCGTGCGAAGGATCTTGGTTTGCTGCAGCCTGTTGAAAGCGGAGTGCTTGCGGCAAACATACCCGCCTATCTGCGCGATGATGATAATCAATGGTATGGTTTTTCGCAGCGCTCACGCATACTCTTCTATGACAAGGATGAAGTGGCAAATCCACCGCAAACCTACCAGGATCTGGCAAGCCCTGAATATGCAGGTAAGATATGCATCCGGTCTTCAAGCAACGTCTACACCCAGAATATTACAGCAGCACTGATAGCGCATCTCGGTGAAGACGCGGTGAAAGACTGGACAAAGGCAGTCGTCAAAAATTTCGCTCGTGCACCACAAGGCGGTGATACTGACCAGCTGCGCGGCATCGCATCGGGTGAATGTGATATCGTCATGTCGAACACCTATTACTACGCCCGCGCACTGCGGAAAGGTGACAAGTCGATGTCGGCAGACGATCTCGCCAAAATCGGCTGGGTATTTCCAAATCAAAACGACATTGGGGCCCACATGAACATTTCCGGTGGCGGTGTCGCAGTAAACGCGCCCAACAAGGATAACGCGTTGAAATTCCTGGAATATCTGGCATCAGAACAGGCACAACAGTATTTTTCGGCAGGCAATGACGAATATCCTGCGGTACCAGGCGTCGGACTTTCGGATTCTGTCGCAAAACTGGGTATCTTCCGTCCGGACACAATCGATCTGGCTGATATCGCCGACAACATTAGCGCGGCACAAAACGCCTTGAATGAAGCCGGATGGGAATAATTTTCCGCAACAACAAATGACGGAAGGCGTGTCGGTTCAGACACGCCTTTTTTTAATTTCGATTCGTCTCCGGCTATCGCCGAACTGGTAGCACAACAATATTACCGGTATCAGACCCAACCCTGCAATCATCATGCTGGGGACCGCAGCACCCTGAAGTCTCTCGTCGGAAGCCAAACGGAACGCCTGAACCGCAAGCGTATCAAAATTAAACGGGCGCAGAATAAGTGTGGCGGGCAACTCCTTGATCGTGTCGACGAATACGATGAGCATTGCCGTCAGAACGCTTGGTCTCAACAATGGCATGTGCACGTCGCGTACGGTGCCCCATGCAGTACGACCGAGAAGACGGGAAGCTGAATCGAAATTCGATTTGATGGTGACAAGCCCACTTTCATAGGCACCAATGGCCGCAGCAAGAAAACGGACCATATAGGCTGTTACCATCAGCCAGATTGAACCGGTTATCAAAAGTCCGGTCGAGATTTCAAACCAGCTCTCCATGCGTAAGTCCAACCAGTTGTCGAACCGTGCAAAGGGCACCAAAAGCCCGACCGCTATAACGCCCCCTGGTACCGCGTAACCCAACCGGCCAATTAAAAGCAGGCTCATCGAACCTTTGCCCGGTGAGACGCGGTTGAACGTTCCAAGCACAATCGCGGCAGACACTGTGACAATCGCGGCCACACCCGCCAGTACCAGGGAATTCTGAACAAATCGGACATAGCGCGGACTGAAGATGTCCTGCTCCGAACCCAGTCCCATCGATACCAAGGTCACTGTCGGCAAGACCACCCCAAACAGGATCGGAAGTGCGCAAATAGATTGAGCGCCTAGCGCCTGCATGCCCGTCAACCTGAAGCGTGCCAATTGTTCCTTCTGGCCTCTTGCAGTGAAAGCTGCCGCTCCGCGATTAATATGTTCCAGGGCCGCTACAAGAAGCGCGAATGTCAAAAGTCCAAGCGCCAATTGCGCCGCTGCACCCCGATCGCCCAGACCATACCAACTGGTGTAGATGCCGGTTGCAAACGTCTGAACACTGAAATGAGCAACGGTACCAAAATCAGCAATTGTCTCCATGATTACGAGAAGCACCCCGCCAGCGATCGCCGGTCGGGCCATTGGCAAAGAGACGCGCCAAAACGCTAACAGAGGCGAAGAACCCAAAGACCGGGCTACGTTGAACGGGATCGCCGTCTGTATCAGAAATGACGCGCGTGCAAGGAGGTAGACATAGGGATAGAGTACCAGGATCATCATAAGTGCCGCTCCACCAACCGACCTTATTTCAGGAAACCAGTAATCGCGCGGCCCCCATCCCATGACATCGCGCAATGTGGATTGCACGATACCTGGATGATCCAGAACGTCTGTATATGCATACCCAAGCACATAGGCAGGAAATGCAAGCGGGATCACCATTGCAACTTCGAGAATACGCCGGCCCGGAAATTCTGTTGTGACCACCAACCATGCAGCCGGCACCCCAATGGCGACACTTCCCCCGGCAACAAGCCCGACCAGAACAAGCGTGGTCCAGGTATAGCGCCAAAGCACCGTATCCGCGAGTTGGCGTAGCGTTTCAGAAGAACTAAGTGCTGCGGCAAACAACACGCCGACAAGCGGCATCAGACAAATAATCGCGATAAAAATTGCTGCGCCGCGAATAACGAATTTATCCATTCTCTGAAACCTTAGCGAAGCCGGATCCGAATTCGTTGTACCAATCGTTTTGGTATTTGGCGCTGGCCTTCCATGCCATCAACTATTGGTCGCCTTGTTTTTCACGAAGCATCCATGGATTTATGCAACTGGTCTATCGGCGGTGCAAGTCATGGCATTCACGGGACAGGAATCTGGTTTTTACCGTCACAATAAATATTGGCCCCGGAACATTACAAAAGTCGAACGACCATTCCATTCCTATTCAAATCCCGACTTGCAGCAAACAGCATGGAGACCACCCGCCTTGTTCAGCATTGCGCGGAATTTGGGGGTACTCAAACCGCAGGGCAGTGAAGAGCGAGACCGGACGACAGGAAGCCCATGTTCCCGGAGATGTTATCCGACAGGTCGAAGGCGAATTATAACATCAACGCCGCTTATTTGCAGGTCGCGTGGTGCATTTGGAATATTATCAATGACAATGCCGTCATGGGGAACATCAACAACCTCCCCGCTTTCCTCAATAAAGAAATGATGATGGTCGCCGGTATTGGTGTCGAAAAATGTTCTAGATGAATCTACTGCAATTGCGCGTAAGAGCCCGGCCTCCGAAAACTGGCGCAAGGCATTATAAACTGTGGCAAGGGAAACCGGCATCCCCGCCATTTGTGCTTCGTCATGCAGCAGTTCTGCCGTGACATGTCGGTCACCCTTGGAATACAGGATTTTCGCAAGAGATATTCGCTGACGCGTAGGACGCAGTTTTGCATCACGAAGAAAGGATACGAGTTCTTGCTTGGACAATCCTGTTGGCTTCGCGGCAATTTTGCCGGCTTCCGCGTCGCTGCTGCCTTCCTTTTTGCTTGTCAACATTCTGACAGATTCATCATCGCATTCAGCGCTTGTCGTTTGTGTCTTGCCTGACCAATTTTCGCCACGCAGCATCAGCCGCGCGAAGCCGACTTTCTTCTCACTGTCTTTGAAGGCCACCTGTACGATTTGCATTGCCTTTACCGATCGAAGGAGGATTTGTGGGTGTAATATCAGAACCATCTAAAGCGCCAAATGTCAACCAATGCGATCCACTTTAGAATTATTTTAAATCAAATATATCAATTAGTTAACTTGATCACAATTCGATCTTAGCGTATCTGCATCGGGTTGCAAATCAGACGCGATCAATAGTAAAAGCCGGGTCGGTAGAGTGCCAGTAGCAGAAAGTTTTCCACGGCTGTGAAGTGTTGCTATCGCCTTTGAGTTGCACCGTGAGGCTGGTTCAGAATAGGCAGTTGAACTTGGTTGCAAGCGCAATGGTGCAACGGAGTTTGGTTGATCATATTCCAGCCTTTGCGAAACTTTTTTGGTTCAGATCGAAGAGTTCGCACAAATTTCGTAGCTCATTTGTCAGACTCGCATATTTGAAGTGCCGATAAAAATCAGATCCACGCCTACTCACCCAATGAAGGAGAAACCCTAAATGAATCAGCTAGCAGAATGGCAACCGAGAATCCTCAGCGTGTTACGAATGGTCGCCGGCTTATTGTTTTTGTTTCACGGCACCCAAAAGCTGATTGGGATTCCGGAATCCAGTCGCGCGGTGGAGATGTTTTCACTAGGTTGGACAGCCGGTGTTATTGAGATTGTTACCGGGGTCTTGCTGGTGATCGGCCTATTCACCCGATCTGCGGCATTCCTGGCATCGGGAACCATGGCGTTCGCTTATTGGCTGGCCCATGCGCCACGGGATTTGTTTCCAACCAATAATGGTGGCGATGCCGCAATTCTCTACTGCTTCATATTCTTCTATCTGATTTTTGCAGGTGCCGGCAGCTGGAGCATTGACGCAGCTCGTAAATCAAAAAGTTGACACACCAGATTCCTGGCAACACGAAACACGAAGAACAGCGACGGCGATTTAGCGGTTGTAAAACCTGAGTAAAAATATCATATTTTTGCTATGAGAAAAAAATCTGAACCAAGAATTTTCGACGTGTTGTCGGTTCGCCAAATCACGCCGAACATGCGCCGGGTGTCTATTGGCGGCCCGGCGCTGGAAACCTTTCCGACTGGGCAGGATGGTGGCTATCTGAAGCTTGTTCTTTCCGAAGACGGCTCCCTTCAAAGACCCATGCTGCGCACCTATACAATCGCCAGGCAGGGTCCTGATGCACTTGACGTGGATTTTGCCCTTCACGGGGAGCATGGCGATGGCGGACCTGCATCTTCGTGGGCTCAGAAGGTCAAACCAGGCGAGAAAATTCAAGCCCGAGGTCCGGGACCGCAAAAGCCTTTGCCTCCAGGTTTCGACTGGTATTTGGTATTCGGTGACATGACCGCATTACCAGCGATAGCGGTCAATCTTGCAAATCTGCCCGAGGACGCTGTCGGGAATGCTGTGATCGAAGTGCAGACCGAAGATGATCGGCAGAACTTGCCGCATCCGAAAGGGATCAAGATTGATTGGGTAATCAATCCAGAGCCTGGCCGTCATCCGAAATCATTTGAGCGGGTTGCCAGATCGATTACCTGGCGCCCCGGGCGTGTTTACGCATGGTCCGCAACCGAATTCGACGTAATGAAAAATATGCGACGTTATTTGCGGGAAGAACGCGGCCTCACTTCTGGTGAGTTGTATATCTCGAGCTATTGGAAACAGGGAATTGGAGAAGACAAGCACCGCGAAATAAAGTCCGCGGATGCCAAACAAGCCTCAAAACCAATTATTGGTTCAATAATGGAGAAACTGTCTCCAGGGTGAATATTCACCGATTAAACGGGCGCAACCTCTTTGGAATGGCTCGGTTGAAACAAGGCATTCGTAGAACAAGTGTTGCGCCCATTTATCAGTCTATTCGATTCCCAGATTATTCGGCATCATCTGCAGAAGCAGCATTTAGCGCGCCATAGTGTTGTGCACCAATATCATCAAGAAGCGCTATTTGAGTCTCGAGGAAATCAATATGGCCTTCCTCATCGGCAAGAAGTTCCTCAAAGAGCTCCATGGTCACATAGTCTTTATGTTCGCGGCATATATCGCGCGATTTGCTATAGGATTCACGTGCTTCATATTCTCCCGCCAGATCCGCTTCCAGAACTTCCTTGACGTTTTGGCCTATTCGCAGTGGAGCTACCGTTTGTAGATTTGGATGACCCTCGAGGAAAATTATGCGTTCAACGAGTTTGTCGGCATGATTCATCTCCTCAATCGATTCTTCACGTTCCTTCTTTGCAAGCTTCTGATATCCCCAATCTTCCAGCAGGCGATAATGCAGCCAGTACTGGTTAACCGCTCCCAATTCCAAAAAAAGGGCTTCATTCAGCCGCTCAATTACTTCCTTGTTTCCCTTCATGGAGGTTGTCCTTTTTGACCCGTTTTGACGCCGAACCAATACGGCGAATCTGACTATATCAGTTTAGAATTATTCTAATTAAAAATCAACGTGGCATTTGACCACAGCCGATCAAATTTTCGCTCACACGATTTTCCAATCTGTGAAGTTTTGAAGTAATGGAAAATTTAAACTATACCTTTTGACTCCAGTTTAAATTTGCCTTATCGGACATCCCGATTTGTTTGTAACACTGGCTAGGTTTCTCAAAATGCATACTGACCACGAAAATGCTGCCTATTCCGATAAATCACATTTTGATCGCATGCCCGAGGCCATTGTAATTGGCGGCTATCGAAACTGGCTAGCCGGCGCATTTAGTCGCGAGGCTCATTACTGGAGGCGGGCTTTCGAAATTCACGTGGAGATTTTGGGAAATCAAAGCGGCAAATCTGCTTTTGAGGCGATGTCGGCGCTGATAAATCAGATTAGCGTCGATACGATCATTCCGCTCCAATTTCACAATCCTGACGTCGATATGCTCTGCCGGGATGAATGCCTGTTGCTGGCATTCATTTCAGCCACACAACATGGCAATGAAACCGCGCAATATCTGTGTACGAAATTGATATGCGACCCGTCAAAATCATATGAGATCACGGCTAAGGCAGAGACCTATGCATCAATCCTGAAAGACGGTGGATGCCTGTTGGCCCCAGTCTCGATAAAAGCCATACGGAAACTTAGCGAGCAATCCGGCGATGCGCTCTATATACAAAAGACGCAAGTCAGACACTGAACGTTGATACGCGTCACATTGCCAATCCCATACTGAGATCAACAGTTCACGGTCGTTGAGCACAAATCCGGAAAATGGATTGTAATCAATTTAACTTGACTATAATTGTCAAGTTTGATTGGTTCGTTGAAGATTGCTTGTTTTTATTGAATTCGGGAATGGACATTGATGGCTGGCACGGAAAATTCGGCACAACAGAACGCAGAAGAAACTGAGATCCACAATACGCAGGGATCAGATATCGTCGATTCCCATTTTGATGAACTTGAGCGCTCCATCCTCTATATCTCGCGAATATTTTTTGTTGCATGGAGCGCCCCAGGAAAATGCAGTGCTGAAAATGCATTTGAATTGGCCGTCGCAATCCATGGGGAAACAAACGGATTGCAAATCGCCTACGGTGTTATGAATGCAGTCAAGGCAATGAGAATAAGCCGCAACTCTGTTTTCAAGTTCAACAATCCCTACTGCGCTTGTTGCAAAAAAAGAGTTACCGAATGCGAAGGCCACTTCCTCAACGCAATCCACCTTACCAGGCACAAACTGCACTCGGCAGCTGAAGTTGAGATGATGATTTTATGTGAGGGAAATGATGCGTCTTCATTTTCCGAACAGGTCAATAACCTGTGCAATAGATTGGAGCTTATGCAATTCAATGGCCGAAAATAGGCTGCCCAAAACAGAGCATGAAGACGACACCGTCGAAACAATGCGGTGGATATTCTCAAATGCCGATGTAATCAGCG
>JBCCEP010000025.1:0-19158 GCA_039030215.1 Pseudomonadota bacterium | reverse complement strand
ATGACGCTATGTGATCCTGCCCAACGCCGTCGCATGCAGCTCGACAGGATTACAAGGCAATATCTGGAATACGGCTCGAAGGGGCCGGTTATCGCTGCCGGCTCGACCGGATCGGTCCCTGCAACTGCCCGCCTGATCACGGCAATCTCCAAGCTCGAAAATGGCGCTGTCGTGTTGCCAGGGGTAGATAAATCGGCCATTTCCAACCTTCTGGTTGAAATGAACCGTTCGACATCATCGGTGACTGAACGAAATCTGGAGGCGACGCTTTCCACCCATCCTCAGTACGGTCTCAACCAGCTGATCAATGAAATTGGAATTGCGCCGGAAATGATCCAGCCACTGGGCCAGGCCGAGGACAGCAATCAGGCAAGATCACGATTGATTTCGCTTGCAATGTTACCAGCCGCGTCAACCGGTGTTTGGGCACAGTCTGATCCGGAGGATAGCGCTGTAGACAATCTGGCGATGATCGAGGCGCAGGATCAACGCGAGGAAGCCCTGGCAATCGCCATCGCCTTGCGGAAAGCCCTGGAAACCGAAGGCAAGACTGCCGCACTGACTACGCCAGATCGCAATCTGGCCCGCCGCGTAGCAGCCGAATTACGCCGCTTCAATGTCATGGTCGACGATTCTGGCGGCATGCCATTGTCTTCCAGCGAAGCGTTCAGATTTGCCCTGCTATTGCTGAAAGCCGCGTTCGGCCAGGGTGATGCCGTTGCCTTGACTGCGCTGTTCAAGCATCCGTTCCTGTGTGGTGATGCCAACAGCGAAGCCTCCAGAGTGGCCCGCCTGTTCGAGATTGCGATTTTGCGTGATGCAATGAGCATTCCGAAACCGGGAGAATTCGAAGCGACTATTGAAAAGAGGCGGCAAGCTCTGGAATCCAACCCCCATGCTCCGAGACAGATCCGAACCCTGACGGACGAGGCGTGGCAGGAGATGGTTTTGATGGCGCGTGCCATCGAGCGGGCCATAGAACCCTTGTCGACATTGATGCATGAGGGCAAGGTCGCCCTGGCTATTGCGCTCAAGGCACTGCGCGAATCGCTTGAGAGAATTTTGGTGCTCAATGTCGAGAACCAGCTCGACCCCATATCCGACAGTTTCGATCTGGTTCTGGAATTCCTGGATGATTTTTCTGGTGCCGGCGGAACGGACCTCACGGTGCGTCCAGCTGAAATCGGTGGAGTTCTCAGCGCCTTTGCAGAGAATGTGACCTATCAACAGGCTGGGCAGACGCATCCGCGCCTGTCCATTTGGGGACCACTTGAAGCCAGGCTTCAGTCCGTTGATCTGATGGTGCTTGGCGGATTGAATGAGGGGATCTGGCCGGCTCCGGGCAAGAATGATCCATTTCTCAATCGCTCGATGAAGGCCAGTTTGGGCATGGCATTACCGGAGCGGAGGATTGGGCTAAGCGCCCATGACTTTCAACAACTGAGCGGCCATGGCGAGGTTATTTACAGCCGGGCAGTTCGGTCGGCAAATGCCCCGACGATTGCTTCACGCTGGCTACAGAGATTGGCGACAGTGGCTGGTGCTGAAGCGGCAGCAAAAATACGCAAGCGCGGTCAATATTACCTCGATCTGGCCAGAATGCTGGATGCTTCCGCCGATGAAACCGGAGAATGGGGACAGGTTACAGGTCGACCCTGTCCAAAACCTGCTGTTCAACTTCGACCAATGCGGCTGTCGATCACGGAAATTGAGACATGGATACGGGATCCCTATGCGATTTTTGCCCGTCATGTTCTCGGTCTGGCACCCCTCCCGCCCCTGGTCAGGCAGGCCGACGCCTTGCTGAAGGGTTTGATATTTCACAAGATTCTGGAGCGCTTCATCGAGGAGGAACATGTTGGCGATCCATTGAAACGAATATTGGAAATCAGCGCCCAGACCTTCCGAGAAACAGGTGTGCCTCGTGAAGTTGCAGGCATTTGGCAGGCACGTTTTGACGAAATCGCAGATAATTTTGTCAATTGGGAAGTTGAACGGACGGAGGCAGTTCAGAACAGTTTTTGCGAACTGAGCGGAAAGATCAATTACGGCTATACCGGTTTCGAATTGCGGGGACGGGCGGATCGGGTCGACATCATGCAGGATGGCAGTTTGACCATCCTTGACTACAAGACCGGACTAAACCCGTCGATAAAGCAGGCACGAACTTTCTCTCCGCAATTGGCGCTGGAGGCAAAGATGGCACAGTTGGGTGCCTTCATAATTCCTGGCGGCTCAAGCCCCGGCGCGCTCGGTTATGTCCGCCTGAGGCCCGACGACGTTCAGAAGGTCGACTGGGTCAGCGCTAGCAAGGATGGTGTCAGTGCACAGGAATTGGCTGATGATGCCTGGGCAAGGCTGGGCGAATTGGTCCATGCCTACACGAATCCAGACCAGGGCTATCAGTCCCGCCGGGCACCCTTTCTCGAGGCCGATATCACCGGTGATTATGATCACCTTGCCAGAACACGGGAATGGATGGTGTTGTCTGACGCCGATGGAGAAGGGGATGGCTGAGCACAACAACATCCCCGCAGCGACGCGACATAATCAGGCGCTGGCGACAGATCCGAATCGATCTGCATGGGTTACGGCCAATGCCGGCTCCGGCAAGACCTATGTGCTTTCGCGGCGGGTCATCCGTTTGATGCTTGATGGCGCTGCACCGGCACAAATCCTTTGCCTTACCTTTACCAAGGCGGCAGCGGCGGAAATGTCCAACCGGATATTTGAAACCCTGTCCGAATGGGCCGGCCTGAACGATCAAGAGCTATCGGACGCATTGGAAGGCCTGCTGGAGCGTCTGCCTACCGAAACGGAAGTTGAGCGGTCCCGTACACTGTTTGCACTCGCGCTTGATACGCCGGGTGGGTTGAAAATCCAGACCATTCACGCATTTTGCGAAGCGCTGCTTCACCAGTTCCCGCTGGAAGCGAACATGTCCGGCCACTTTCAGGTCATTGAGGCCAATACCCAGGACGAACTCATTGCCCTAGCGCGCGAGCAGGTGTTTTCCAGGCTGGAACCTGGTGGTGCAAGCGAACTTCAAGATGCCGTACAGACCTTGCTCCGATCAGCCTCGGATGCGGCGATCGACAAGGCGCTGGCTGAGCTGATTGACAACAGGCACGAATTCCTTTCCTGGATTAACGGAGATCCGGAAACCGCCATCAACCGGTTATGGCACACATTGGGGCTGAAGCCGGGAACAAGCCGGAAGGAAATCATCGAGACAGTTTTATCGGGAAGCAGGTTTGACCCGGAGAAACTGGCCGGGCCGGTTGCGACTGCCCACGCCGCAGGGGGGCCCACCAATACCCGGTTTGTAGAAGCTGTTAATAGCGGTCCGGATCCGCAAGAGATGTTGGAAAAGCGGGTGAATTGCCTGCTGACGAAAGATCTAGCACCACGACAATCCGCGATCACCAAGCCAGTATTACGACAGCATGGGGAACTTGCAGACGTTATCGACCATGAAACGGAACTGACCCTGCAAGTCTGCGAGAAGCTCAAGGCACTGCATCTTCTCAATGCATCCAAGGCGCTGTTCACCGTCGGTAACGACATTCTGGCCAACTATCAGGATCTGAAAAACTCGAGCGGGCTGGCAGATTTCGATGATTTGATTCAGGCCGCAGCCAAGTTGCTGACACGCTCCGACATCCAGCAATGGGTTCGGTACAAGCTGGATGCCGGGATCGATCACGTGCTGGTCGATGAAGCGCAAGACACAAGCCCCGATCAATGGGCGATCATCAATGCGATCACGGATGAATTTCATACCGAAATCGAAACCGGAGGCAGGAATCGATCCATTTTTGTCGTTGGAGACGAAAAACAATCCATCTATTCGTTCCAGGGCGCCGATCCGCATGAATTTGCAGAGCAAGCCCAAACCCTTGAAAGAAAGTCACTTGACTTCAATCAGCCGTTTTCTCCAGTTCGGCTTGAACTTTCCTTTCGATCTTCGCCGGATATCCTGGATGCCGTGGACAAGGTGTTCTCAATCGACGAGAACTTTCGCGGCTTGAGCCAGATGGAGGACGAGACCGTTCACGAGTCGATTTTTCAGAACAGAGCCGGTGAGGTTCAGATCTGGCCACTCTACGGAAAACAGAAGACTGACGAACAAACCTCCTGGTATGCACCGGTCGATGCCACCGAAAGCGACGATCCGGCAATCCTGCTGGCGCGCCGGATCGCCATAACAATCAAGAAATGGCTGCAAGACGGAGAGTGGTTATCGGTCAAGGGCCGGGCCATTCGGAGCGGTGACATTCTCATCCTGGTCCGCCGCCGGGACAAATTCACCCGCGCCGTATTGCGGGAGTTGAAGCGCCAAGATCTTTCCATTGCAGGCGCTGACAGACTGGAATTGACCGCGCATATTGCAATCGAGGACCTCATGGCGCTGGGGCGGTTCACCTTGATGCGAGAGAATGATCTGTCGCTTGCCGGCGCGTTGAAAAGTCCGCTTTTCGGTTATGATGATGACCTGCTGACCGAGATTGCCGCCAAGCGCGGTGACACGGGCCTGTTTGCCCATATGGAAGTTGTTGCGGAAGGCGGGGCTTCGGAATTTTCATCGAAAATCGCAGACACTGTGCAACAGCTGAAATCCCTGGAGACATTGGCAAGAACCGTTCGACCCTATGAATTTTACGCCCATTTGCTTGGCCGCGAAGGTGGCCGCAAGGCATTCATTTCTCATTTAGGCAAAGAGGTTGAAGACGTTCTCGACGCTTTTCTCCAGGCAGCGCTCGACCATGAGCGATCCGGTGGAAACGGATTGGAGGAGTTTCTCATCCTCCTGGAAACTTCGCCACCGGAAATCAAGCGCGAAGTCGACACACAGACCGATGAAATCCAGGTGATAACGGTACATTCGGCAAAGGGCTTGGAAGCACCGGTTGTGTTTCTGGTCGATCCCTGTTCTCCGGCGTTCATTCCAACGCACCGGCCAACCATAATGAATATTGAGGACCACAAGGAAATCTCTTCTTTTGTCTGGGTTCCTGAATCGAAATTTAGCGTCGCGCAAACCGATGCAGAGTTGGCTATAATCCGGAACAAGGCAGAAGAGGAATATCGCCGGCTGCTCTATGTGGCCATGACCCGTGCAGCCAACCGCCTGATCGTCTGCGGTTGGCACGGCGTGAAACCGATAAAACATGATCACTGGCACAGCATGGTCAGCCGCGCCCTTGAAAATGAAGCAAGTCCGGTAAGTTCCGATGGCGAGTTTGAATATCTGGTCTGGCATAGTCCCGACAGACCGATTGCGCGCGAGAAGCAACACAAATCCCCGATCGAAGAACCAGCTGCACCCATTGAGTTTACGGAATTGCCGGACTGGCTTGTCGGTGAAGCACCGCTCGAAACGGTACCCGTTCCGTCGCTTGCGCCATCGCAAATTCCGGTAACCAACGAAGCTATTCGAAGGTCAACAGGTCTTTCAGTTGATGGCTCCGAAACACTTGAAGCAGACACGGATGCACTCGAAAAGGGATTGGCCGTTCACCGATTGCTGGAAATTTTACCATCTGTAGAAGCCGAGGTTCGCAAGGAATTCGCGGTTGAGTGGCTGAATTCAAATCTGGCCGAAGAAAATGATCGCAACATCGAAGACCTGGCAGCAAGCATTTGCGAAATCATGGCCAATGAGGAACTTGCGCCGTTGTTTGGGCCGAATAGCCAGGGCGAGACTGTGATCACCGGACTTGTGAACATTGCTGGTGAGAAAACGCGAATCACCGGAAGAATTGACCGGCTTGCCGATTGCCCGAAAAAGATAATTCTAGCTGATTATAAGACCAACGCCTCTCCACCCCGATCGATTGAAGAGGTGCCTGGTGGATATGTTCTGCAATTGGCGCTTTACCGGCAAGTTCTGAAACAAATTCAACCAGATAAAGCGATAGAATGCATGTTGGTCTGGACCCAGGACGGATCAATAACAGTGCTTCCTGAAGCAGAGCTGGAACGTGCTTTTTCAGGCATAACAAGGGATTGAACCGCCTATCCTTGACGCAGCGGTTCGTGATACCTACGTTCGAGGCAAGAACAAATCTCCCTCCAAAATGCTGCAGGGCGTTACATGCAGCATCTTCAAGAACCGTCAAAGGAGCCGTCGATGGCAACTGTCAAAGTCGATAATGAGAATTTCAAATCGGATGTGCTTGAATCCGATGTGCCTGTCGTCGTGGATTTCTGGGCCGAATGGTGTGGGCCCTGTAAGATGATTGCGCCCAGTCTTGAAGAAATTGCCGATGAAATGGGCGATGCCGTCAAGATCACAAAGCTGAATATCGACGAAAACCCGGATCTGGCAGCGCAATATGGCGTGCGTTCAATTCCCACGCTTGTTCTGTTCAAGGGTGGCGAACCTGCTTCCATGCAGGTTGGGGCAAAACCCAAATCCGCTCTTGCTGATTGGATCAAGGAAGCCAGCTGAAACAACAAAATATTAGATGAATCAAAACCCGGGCAATCTGTCCGGGTTTTTTGTTTCCAGCAGTTATTGCGGTAGCGTGTTGTTGGCGCGCAGAACATCGCCGACAAGGTATAACGAGCCGCATATCAAGATGCGCGCTGGCTCACTATCGGCCAATAATCCGGTGACCGCCTCAAGCGCATCTGCGACCGAAAGACAGGTGGAGGCCGGCAGGCCTGCCGAGTTCACAATCTCGGTCAACTGACGGGGTTCAATTCCGGCATCTGTTCCAGGTACCGGGACGGTGAATACGCGTTCCGCAATCCCTTCAAAGGATTGGAAATACCCTTTCGGATCTTTGGTATTGAGCATGCCGGCAATCAAAAAGACAGGCATTGGAGCGCGTTCGTCAAGGTCTGCCAGGAAGTGCGAAATGACCATGCCGGCACCGGGATTATGACCACCATCGATCCATATTTCTACCGGTGATCCGTTCGCCTTGGTGAGATGACGCTGCAAATCTCCATTTCTCAATCGCTCCATCCGGCCAGGCCAATGGACGGTTTCCATTGCCTGTTCGAACGCGTTCTCCGATATCGAGAATTCGGAAATACGCAAGGCCGCGATCGCGCTCGCCGCATTGGCAAGTTGATGCGCGCCTGAAAGACGGGGGATTGGCAGGTCGAGGAGACCAAGCTCGTCCTGGTAAACAAATCTGCCGCCTTGTTCGAAAAAAGTGAAATCCTGTCCGGCGACAAAGGCAGGCGAACTGCGCGAAAGGGCAGCTTCTTCCAGCACCGCCTGAACAACATCAACCTGCGGACCAATGACGACATCACATCCCGGCTTGATGATGCCCGCCTTCTCGGCTGCAATCAGTTCAAGTCGGTCGCCAAGATATGACTGATGGTCCAGCGCGATATTGGTTATGATGCTGGACTTCGGCTCGGCGATGACATTGGTCGCATCGAAACGCCCGCCGAGACCGGTTTCGATCAGGCAGCATTGTGCCGGATGTTCGGAAAACAGCAGGAACATGGCTGCGGTCAATATCTCGAATATTGTAATCGGCGCATCGCCATTGGCTTGGATGACACGCTCGACTGCTGCTTCCAGCACAGAATCGGAAACCAGAGTTCCGCCGGTTGGAGAACCGATACGAAACCGTTCGTTCCAACTGACCAGATGTGGAGAGGTATGGACATGCACCGCAAAGCCGGCTGCCTCGAGCATGGCGCGGCAAAATGCAATTGTAGAACCCTTGCCATTGGTGCCGGCGACATGGATCGTCGGCGGGATCTTCAGGTGCGGATCATCCAGCCTAGACAAAACGGATCTGATGCGATCCAGCGAAAGGTCATATCCTTTGGGATGTATTGTCGAGAGATTTTCGATCAGCGCATCGGCAGTCATTTACGGTGTCCAATCAGGAATGATGCAGCCGAACAGGCGCGTCTCAGGCAGACACGGATGCTTGCTGTTCAGAAAGTTCAGCGGGAGGCGATTCATTTCCCGAAGAGCCTGAAGGATCATGACCGAGGAGGATGGGTTCCGGTTTCTTGTGAATCAAAATCGCAACCAGACGATTGATCGTTTCCTTCAATTCCTTGCGATGGACAACCATGTCGACCATGCCATGCTCCAGCAGATATTCAGCCGTCTGGAAATCCTCGGGAAGTTTTTCGCGGATGGTCTGTTCGATCACTCTGCGGCCGGCAAAACCGATCACGGCACCGGGTTCAGCAATGTGGATATCGCCCAGCATGGCATAGGAGGCCGAGACACCGCCAGTGGTGGGATTTGTGAGCACCACGATATAGGGGCAGCCTGCTTCCTTGAGCAATTCAACCGCCACCGTGGTGCGCGGCAATTGCATCAATGACAATATGCCTTCCTGCATCCGTGCGCCGCCGGACGCAGCAAACAGGACAACCGGCAGTTTCTCGTTGGCGGCAATTTCCATCGCCTTGATGATCATTTCTCCAGCGGCCAGGCCGAGCGAACCGCCGATGAAACGCATATCGTGTACAATTGCGACCATCTCTATGCCGCCCGACTTTCCGCGTGCAGCAAGGATTGAATCGCCCATATCCGTATTTCGGCGGTGTTCCTTGAGCTTGTCGGCATATTTCGTCTTGTCGCGGAACTTCAGGGGATCGGCAGCAACTTCCGGCTGTTCGATCTGCTTAAATTCGCCGTCGTCAAAAAAGTACTGCAGACGCTCAACCGCCGTAATGCGCATGTGATAGTCGGAGGCAGGAATGACCCCCATATTCGCGACCAGATCCTTGTGGAAAACCATCTCCCCGGTTTCGGGACACTTCACCCAGAGGTTTTCCGGCATGTCCTTGCGTTGCAGGAGGCTCGAAATCTTTGGTCGAACGTAGTTGGTAATCCAGTTCATTTTCCGGTGAATCCCTAGGTTTCAAAAGCAGGACGGCCATGTGCCGTCAAATATCCAGTCAGACTCAGTAAACTATCCAAAAGGTATGGCCAAATCAGGCCCGGTTCAAGCTGCCGGCAGGTGCGAAGCCTGGTGGACTCCCTGGGCAAGCTGGCGGACCAAATCAGTAACTGCGGCCACGGTCTGGTCGGATGCCTTGCCTTCGCCATCCAGGCTTTTGGCGATGGCGGTTACCAATGCAGAACCAACCACAACGCCATTGGCCACTTCGCCAATGGCACGCGCCTGTTCGGCTGTCTTGACCCCAAAGCCAACCGCAACCGGCAGGCTTGTCGCCGACTTGATGCGTGCAACGGATGCGCCAACGAGCGCCGGATCAGGGGCAGCCGCGCCAGTAATCCCGGTGATCGAGACGTAGTAGACAAAGCCGGAAGTATTCTGAAGAACCCGTGGTAAACGCTTTTCGTCGGTGGTGGGAGCAGCCAAGCGGATAAAGTTTATGCCATATTCCATCGCCGGAATGCAGAGTTCCTCGTCGGCTTCGGGCGGCAAATCGACGATGATCAAGCCGTCAACGCCGGCATTGGCCGCGTCTTCCAGGAACCGCTCATTGCCATAGATGTAGATCGGATTGTAGTAGCCCATCAAAATGATCGGCGTTTCATTGTCGCCTTTTCGAAATTCACGAACCATGCCAAGCGTCCTGGCCATGGTTTGACCGCTTTCAAGCGCGCGCTGCCCGGCGAGCTGGATGGCTGGTCCGTCTGCCATGGGATCAGAAAACGGCATTCCCAATTCAATGAGGTCAGCGCCTGCCTCAGGCAGGGATTTCAAGATCTCAAGCGAGGTTTCAAGATCCGGATCACCGGCGGTGACAAAGGTAACGAGTGCCGGGCGGCCAGCCTGCTGAAGATCAGCGAAACGGGTATCGATTCGGGTCTGCTTTTTACTACTCATACAATCGATCCTACATGTCGAAGCCAAGGTGCTTGGAGACGGTGAAGACATCCTTGTCGCCGCGTCCGCACAAATTCATCACGATAATCTCGTCCTTGCCCATTTTGGGTGCGCGTTTGACCAACTCGGCAAGCGCATGGGATGGTTCAAGTGCCGGAATGATGCCCTCAATACGACAGAGCAACTGAAAGGCCTCCAGAGCCTCGTCATCCATGATGGGGACATATTCAACCCTGCCAGTATCCTTCAACCAGGAATGTTCTGGCCCGATGCCCGGATAGTCGAGGCCTGCCGAGATCGAGTGACCTTCCTTGATCTGTCCATCGCCGTCCTGCAACAGAAAAGTCCGATTGCCGTGCAAGACGCCCGGAGAGCCGGCCGTCAATGACGCACAATGTTCCTCACCTTCCAATCCATGACCGCCGGCTTCGACCCCGACAATGGCGACATCCTTGTCGTCAAGGAAGGGATGAAACAGGCCAATGGCATTGGATCCGCCGCCAACGCAAGCGATGAGCATATCGGGCAATCGCCCTTCCGCTTCCATCAATTGGGACTTGACCTCACGGCCGATAACCGACTGAAAATCGCGGACCAGTTCGGGATAGGGATGCGGACCGGCTGCCGTGCCAATCAGATAGTAGGTGTCGTCAACATTGGTTACCCAATCGCGCAATGCCTCGTTCATTGCGTCCTTCAACGTACCGGCACCGGAAGTGACCGGAACGATTTCGGCACCCAGCAATTTCATGCGGAAGACGTTTGGCGACTGACGCTCGACATCGGTCTTGCCCATATAGACGACGCAGGGATAACCAAAACGCGCAGCGACCGTAGCGGCAGCCACGCCATGCTGGCCGGCACCGGTCTCGGCGATGATGCGGGTTTTTCCCATGCGCTTGGCGAGCATGATCTGGCCGAGGCAGTTATTGATCTTGTGGCTTCCGGTATGATTAAGCTCATCCCGCTTGAAGTAGATTTTCGCGCCGCCCAGATGTTTGGTGAGCCGCTCGGCAAAATAAAGTGGTGACGGTCGGCCTGTATAATGCTTGTTGAGCTGCTCCAGATCCGCATGAAACTCGGGATCGTCTTTTGCTTCATTATAGGCCTGCTCAAGATCCAGGATCAAAGGCATGAGCGTTTCGGCAACATAGCGACCACCGAAAATGCCAAAATGACCTTCTTCGTCCGGGCCAATCTTGTAGGAATTGGGTTCTATAGGCTTTGTCACGCTACCTGCCTTTTCTTCGGGTTTTGAGCATTGGTTGGTGGTACTTCGACGAAGTCTCCGAAAGGGTTCATGCAGCCTTGTTATTGGCCAATTGCCCTACCTTTTCGAGAAATTCCGCAATCTGCCGGTTATCCTTGATACCGGGTGAAGATTCAACACCGGATGACACATCAAGTCCGCCAGCATTCGACAATTTAAGGGCATCTTCCACATTATCAATATTTATGCCACCGGAAAGCATATAGGAGACCTCCCGATCAAGAGAATCGAGAATTGACCAGTCAAACGCGACGCCATTTCCGCCCGGCAAATCGGAACCGGCTGGCGGTTTCGCATCAAGCAGCAATTTGTCCGCTACGGCCAACCAGGGCTTTATTTTCTCCAGATCACTGGATTCCCGGATGGCAAAGGCCTTCATAACCGGGATCTTGTATTTTTCCTTCAGCGCGCACACCCGTTCCGGCGTTTCCTTTCCATGAAGCTGTAAAATGCCGGGATCAACAGCAGCTACGATCTCGTCGAGAAAATCATCATCGGCATCGACGGTAACCGCAACGATCACCGCCTCATCGCCAATATTGGCTGCCAAATCGGCTGCTGCCTGCGGTGTGACATTACGCGGGCTCTTTTCAAAGAAAATAAAGCCCAAATGGGTAGCGCCGCCGGATAACGATGCTTTGATGCTATCGGGCGTCGACAAGCCACATATCTTGACGTCAAGTTCGGACATTTCTCTTCTTTGATGCGATAATTACTTCTGGAAATGTAGGTGCCAGAAATCTTTTCAAGAGTCTATCGTTTGGCGAAAACGGTCAAGGGCACTCAGGGCAGGGATACTGCATGCAAAGCGGCACCATTTTTCCTGAGCCAAGCCTTGTGCCGCTCCATTTCCGGACAAAGTTTGCGGACCAAATCCCAAAAAGCCGTTCCGTGGTTCATTTCCTGCAGATGGGCGACTTCATGGGCGGCCAGATAATCGAGTACTTCCGGCGGTGCCATAATAATCCGCCAGGAAAAGGAAAGCGTTCTGGTGGTCGAGCAGGAACCCCACCGGCTTGCCGTATCGGTTATCCGAATTGCGCGCGGTCTCACGCCGACGGTTGCGGCATGTTGATTAACGGCCTTGTCCAGATTGGCTCTTGCCTGCTTTTTCATGAATGTCAGCAGTTTTCGGCCCCGCGACGCACCCTCGCCCGGGATTTTAAGGACCGGGTTTCCATTTGCCGTTGTCGCTTACACCACGCCACGGATGTTGTCGACAAAAATAATCTCGTGACCAACCCCCAGGAAATTGATTATAGCGCCTTCCTTTAGCGATACTGTTTCGGGCAGTCTTGCAATGCGGGTCTCCACCCAATTGCGATTACGTTCCAGAAACGCATCGATTTGCGCATCAGATACATGTGGCGGGGTCGTCAGCCGCAATGCCTGTCCGCCGGGTACAATTCGCAGGGTCAGTCGTGTGGCACGCGGATTTTCGACAACACGAACGGGAAGATTGTGCGTCCCGGCATGTATTTGCCGCTCATGGCGGGCAGACATCCGGTTCTTCTGCGATCTGTTACGACGCAATCCTGCAAAGATCATTTCCGGCCAACCCCTTTTGAGCATGAATTCCCCAGCCCATTTGGTTTTCCCGGCCGCCTCATCTCAAGCTGAAAGAACGGCATAGATGGATACGGGAAGCGCCAGTAAAATCATATCCGATTCGTTACACAAAAATAAAGCGGGGCTCGAAGGCCCCGCCATTATCTCGGCTCGTTTGGTTTACCGGTTTTTCAAATTTCCGGCACTGTGCGCGGCGGATCGCGGTCTTTGTCGTCACGTCCACCATTTGACTGCTTTCTTGCCGCCATGAATGCATCGAACTCCTGTTGGTCACGAGCGCGGCGCAATTCACGCAGATGCTCGTCGAACTCAGCACGCATTTCATCCAGCTTGCGGCGCTCTTCCTCGAGCCTTGAAAGCTCTGCTTCACGCCAATCGTCAAAGGCTACATTACCGGTATTTTCCCGGAAATTATGACGGCGATGTCTTCTGCTTCTCCCAAAGCCGCATCCAAAGCGATCGCTCGCCTTGTTCATTTCGGATTTGAAATCGCCAAGCCTGTCTCCCCACAAAATGTAGGCGAGCATTGCAAGCCCCAGCGGCCAGAAGATCATGAAGCCGATAATCATCATGGCAATGGTCGCAGGCGTCCAGGCCGGACGAATCAACGCAGTTTGTGTCATTGGACATTCACCCCTTTTTTGGACAAGGTTTGTTACCTTATTATTCGAGGTGGTGATCAAAGCTGCCTTAATCAAGAAAGATCAGGCAAATTTCGCAGGCTAAATGGCTAATCTGTTGTTTTAGCTAGCTTTTTTTTGCTCTGTTTGTACAACCGAGAGTTGCTTTCGCCGCATGTTATGGTCGTGAGTCATCATGAAATCAACGATCCGCGGGGCGATTTCGGCTCTAAATCTCGAACCATTGAACACACCGTAATGCCCAACCTTGGGTTGCATGAAATGAACGCGCTTGTCTTCGGGAAGATTGGTGCACAATTTGTGAGCTGCCTTTGTCTGGCCGATCCCTGATATATCGTCGTTTTCACCTTCAACGGTTAGCAATGCCGTATTGGTAATTTTCGTACAATCGACCCGCTCTTCCCGATGCATCATCTCGCCATTCGGCAGTGCGTGGCGGATAAAGACCGTATCAACCGTCTGAAGATAGAAATCGGCATCAAGGTCCATCACAGCGAGATATTCGTCATAAAACTCCCGATGTTTATCTGCCGAATCACCGTCACCCTCAACTAGGTGGTTAAAATAGTTATGGTGGGCTGCGATGTGCCGGTCGAGGTTCATCGACATGAAACCGGAAAGCTGCAGAAATCCGGGATAGACGTCTCGCATAAAGCCTGGATGGGGGAACGGAACCGACATGACTACATTGTCGCGGAACCAGTCAAGTTCCTTGTGTTTTGCCATTGTATTAACGGCAGTCGGATTTTCACGGGTATCGATCGGTCCGCCCATCAATGTCATTGACGCGGGCGCAAATGGGTCACCATTTTTCTCCATGATCGCCACTGCCGCGAGAACCGGAACCGAAGGTTGGCAAACCGCGACAACATGGGTGTTGGGTCCCAAATGATGCAACATCGATATGACATAATCGATATAGTCATCCAGATCGAAACTACCATCAGATACAGGAACCATCCGGGCATCGACCCAATCGGTGATGTAGCAATCACCATATTGCGTCATGGTATCAACGGTACCGCGCAAGAGGGTTGCGTAATGGCCGGACATGGGCGCAACGATCAGAATTTTTGGTCCCGCATGGGAGGTACGCGGCAGGCTGCGCTCAAAATTCAGCAATTTACAAAACGGCCTGCTCCAGACGACCTTCTCGTGAACCGGGACCGGCACGCCATTGACGCTGGTCTCGGTAATCCCGAATTCCGGTTTGCCATATCGCCTGGTTGTCCGCTCGAATAATTCTGCGGAAGCGGCAATATGCTTTCCCACGCTCATATGGCTGACCGGATTCAACGGATGGGAATACAACAGCCTTGTTGCATCTGCCACGGCGCGCCAAGGCGCAAGAGCTGCATGTGACATTTCGTAGAACTTATAATGCATATTTTCGAATCCTGACGTGCTGGCCGTGACAAGCTTCTGGTATCCTTAACATTATCCATTATGTTTCGCACTGCAGCAACAGCGTCAAGGTCCATATGGCGTTAATTATTAGCCTTAAGTAGTATGAAATTTATCGATAATCCGCGTTTTGTTGCGGAATTTGGCATTTTTGCAACTGCGAAGGCTGGTCAGACGAATCAAATTCGTCTCTTTTGCAGTGTTTGCAGGATTTTAGGTCGAATCGCCCAGCGCTTCCTGAATCTCCGCGCCAATCGATAGTGCTGCAGAAACCGGATCATCAACTGCGGTCACCGGACGGCCCACCACAAGGTGAGATGCACCGGCATCAATTGCAACGCCGGGAGTGACAATCCGCTTCTGATCGCCAATATCGGCACCGGCAGGGCGGATTCCGGGCGTTACAATCGACATGTCAGGCCCGACAATCTTTCGGACTTCTGCAGCCTCGCGCGCCGAGCAGACAATGCCGCCCATTCCCGTATCACGCGCCTGTTTTGCGCGCCTTGCCACAAGAGATGCCGCATCCTGCCCATAGCCTGCATCCTCCAAATCGCTGTCATCCATCGACGTCAACACTGTGACCGCAAGCAGGCAAAGATCGGAGCCGGATGCGCCTTCAACCGCAGCCTTCATGGCCTTGGGATAGGCGTGAATGGTGAGCATATCCACGCCAAGGGCCTTCGCGCTCGCGACCCCTTTGGTGATGGTGTTGTCGATATCGAGCATCTTCATGTCAAGGAAGACCGATTTGCCTTCCGACTTAAGTTCGCCGGCCAATTCCAATCCGCCGGCAAGGGCCAATTGATATCCAATTTTATAGAAGGAGATATTGTCTCCCAACGCCTGGATAATCTGGCGGGCCCGCTCAACCCCATCGACATCGAGCGCGATGATTAATCTGTCGCGATAGTCTGTCATCGTCAGGCTTCGTCCAGGTTTTCCGTCAATCGGATTGTCCGACCGTAAGACCGGCGGAATGCAACTGCGCTTTTTCAATCACATGATCACAAAACGAATCAACCATGTTGCGGGTTCTTTCGTCCAGCAATTCATCCTGTTCGTCAAATGCATTGCCGGCATTTCCGACCGAAACCTGTTCACTGAGAACCAATGCGCCAGTGCTGACGAGACAGGCCCGCAGGTGGATTAGCGATCGCATTCCGGCGAATTTTCCCGGAGAAGCCGAAGCGATTGCAAAAATTTTGTTACGATAAGGGAACAATGGGCCATTTTCGTCCATTTTGATGCGGCTGACCCAGTCTATGGTGTTTTTCAGCAAAGGTGTGAAAGAGGCGTTGTATTCCGGACTAACAATGACAACGGCATCATGGAAATGAAACAGGCGCGCCAGTTTTACCGCATTTTCAGGTGGACCGTTTTCCGCTTCATCGTCGCCGTGAAAGATGGGCAGCGGATAGTCGCGCAGAGAGATGCGCGTGACTTCAGCTTCCTTTAGTGTCAGCACCTTTGCTAAAGTGCCAGCGAATCTTTCATTATGCGAACCGGTGCGGGTGGAGCCTGCAAACAGTAATATTTTCGGTCTTTGCATTTCGTTGTCCTGGAAAAATACAGCGAATTCCCAACCGGAAATAGGTGAGAAAAGACTTCTGTCAACTCATCTGGCAAGGTTTGCTGATCAAGCGATATGCATAGACTTTTGCAGGCGGAACGTTTTTCACGATCCAATCGGTCGCCTCAATGCTGATTTTCCCGGGGACAGAGGGGCTCGGCGCGCGCAATCCATATGAAAGCTGAACAAAGGCGCCTCCTGGCTCGTCCAGATCGAGGCAGTTTGCAATCAGGCCCGCTCGGGTTTTCCTCGGAAAGTTCAGCAAGGGGATTGCCCCAATCACACCGCAAAATTGCTGCCAGGGCGTATCGGAAAGCAGCCTGGCGGCATTAAATCCATCGCCGTGGAGAAAGTTCACACCTGGAAATTTCTTCTTTAGATAGCGATAGAAGTCCTTGCTGTATTCAATGCTGACAATTTTCTCCGGCTTGATACCGCGTTCAATAAGCGCTTCGGTGATCACACCGGTACCCGGCCCAAGTTCCAGTACCGGAAGATCACTATTGTTTGGTATGAGGGAAGCCATGGTTCCGGCTACCGCCTTACCGGTCGGCGTCACCGAGCCGACGCCCGAAGGGCTACGCATCCATCCCCTTAAGAACCGTAGATCCTGTTCAAATTTACCACGAATATTTTCCAGAACTTCAGTCATTATAATCCTTCCGGCAATAAATAAATTTCAGCAATAACCTGTTTTTACGAAAACAATTGCGGGTATCAAATGCATAATAGTTTTGTATCCGGATTTGTGAAAGACGTTATTGGCTCATTCTGCAAGTCCATCCAGAAAATTCTTCATTCGGGAGAAAAATCCGGTCGATTCGGGACTGTTTTTTTCAGAGGATATCTGTTCGAACTCTTCAAGCAATTCACGTTGGCGGCGATTGAGGTTCTGCGGCGTTTCCGTGACGATCTGTATATAAAGGTCGCCAGAACCATGTGAACGCATGACCGGCATTCCCTTTGCCTTAAGGCGGAACTGTTTGCCTGTCTGCGTACCCTCCGGAACCTTCACGCGGGTTTTTGTACCGTCCAGCGCCTTGACTTCAAACTCACCGCCGAGAGCTGCCGTCGTCATGGATATCGGTACCCGGCAAAACAGGTCCGTGCCATCGCGCTGAAAGAACTCATGCGGACGAACAGAAAGGAAGATATACAAATCTCCTGCCGGTCCGTTTCTTGAGCCCGCTTCGCCCTCTCCGGCCAGTCTGATCCTGACACCGTCCTCGATACCGGCCGGAATGTTGACGGAAAGCGTACGCTCGCGGGTGACGCGGCCCTGGCCATTACAATCCTCACAGGGATCGGTGATCACTTCGCCACGACCCTGACAGGCCGGGCAGGTTCGCTCGATGGAGAAAAATCCCGATGCAGCCCTGACGCGGCCACTACCGCCACATGTCGAACAAACGGTTGGTGAAGAGCCCGGTTTGGCGCCGGTGCCGGAGCATGTTTCACAGGTTACCGCAGTAGGTACCGATATTTCGGCGGTCTTGCCGGTAAATGCCTCCTCAAGCGAGACTTCCATATTGTAACGAAGATCGGTGCCGCGCTCACGACCGCCGGAACGCGATCTGCGCCCGCCCATCATCTCACCGAAAATGTCTTCAAAAATATCGGAAAACGCCCCGGTGCCCGCGCCAAATCCACCACCGAAACCGCCTTCACCCTGTTCGAAGGCAGCGTGACCAAACTGATCATAGGCGGCACGTTTCTGAGGATCTTTCAGAACCTCATAGGCTTCGCTGACTTCCTTGAAATTGCGTTCGGCTTCCTTGTCATCAGGGTTGCGGTCGGGATGAAACTGCATCGCTTTCTTGCGGTAGGCAGATTTCAGTTCCTTCTCGCCAACGCTTCTGGCAACGCCCAGCATTTCGTAGTAGTCAATCTTGGCCATTCACCGCGCCCCGGCTGTCGGGTATTCCAATCAACAAAACGCCCTGCAAAACAAGGTTTGCCTGCAGGGCGTCTTGCAACACATGCTCAACCTGTCCGTCAGGCTGATTTTTTCTTGTCTTCATCATCGTCGATTTCCTCGAAATCGGCATCGACGACGTCTTCGTTTTCTTCGGCAGCAGAATCGGCTTCAGCATCAGCTGCGGCCGCTTCGGCCTGGCTGGCTTCATAGATGGCCTGGCCAAGTTTCATCGAGGCTTCACCCAGTGCTTCGGACTTCGCCTTGATTTCATCTGCATTGTCTTCTTCAAGCGCGGTCTTCAGGTCTGCAACTGCGCTTTCGATGGCATTCTTGTCTTCTTCCGAAACCTTGTCGCCATATTCCTCGAGCGATTTTTCAGCCGAATGGACAAGCGATTCTGCCTGGTTTCTGGCCTCGACCGCTTCCCGCTTCTCCTTGTCGGATTCGGCGTTGGCTTCGGCATCCTTGACCATCTGTTCGATATCATCATCGGACAGGCCGCCGGAGGCCTTGATCGAGATCTGCTGTTCCTTGCCGGTTCCCTTGTCCTTGGCGGAAACATTGACAATACCGTTGGCATCGATGTCGAAGGTTACTTCAATCTGGGGAACGCCGCGCGGTGCGGAAGGAATACCCATCAGATCAAACTGACCAAGCATCTTGTTGTCGGCAGCCATTTCGCGTTCACCCTGGAACACGCGGATGGTCACGGCAGACTGGTTGTCTTCAGCCGTCGAGAAGACCTGGCTCTTCTTGGTCGGGATCGTGGTATTGCGATCAATCAAGCGGGTGAACACACCGCCCAAGGTCTCGATACCAAGCGACAACGGTGTGACGTCAAGCAGAAGAACGTCTTTTACATCGCCCTGCAGGACACCTGCCTGAATGGCAGCACCCATTGCCACGACTTCATCCGGGTTAACACCCTTATGGGGTTCCTTACCGAAGAATTCCTTCACAACCTGCTGGATCTTCGGCATGCGGGTCAT
>JBCCEP010000024.1:0-20018 GCA_039030215.1 Pseudomonadota bacterium | reverse complement strand
TTGCTTCACAGATCGGTTTTCCGGAAGAATCAAAAGCGATGGCTTTGACAGCCGTCGTGGATGCATCGACGCCCACAACGATATCGCGCATATCCGTAAGCCTCAGGCGACGTTGGATCCGCTCAACTGACCGTCCAGTTGGTCCAGTTGCCGGCGGAGCTTAGTAATTATTAGTGAATCGTCAGGCGTACAATTCTTGTATGTCAGCATTTCCCCTTCCTTGACCGGCTCGTTGATTATTGCTTTTTCTGCGAGACCAATTGGAATACAGCCCGCGTGTCTTCCCTCCTGCCAAGTTACGGCCATGCCACGATATTCGGATTCACCGATCATTCCAAGCTTCTCACCTGGTTTGAGATCGCGTTTGGCAACGGCAACCGCCTCGGCAACCGGATTATCAAGCGGGATCATGTCAGCAGTATTGTGAATTACCGCACGGGCGGCGGATAGTGGCACTTCGATACTGGTAAGGTGATATGGCCGGTACAGGGTAAAGTACGGCCCGTTACCCATTTTCAGGTCGATCATACGCTCCAAAATTCGGGGATGTTGTGTCTCAACAATGCAGAACACACCCGGAGCAACGCCCTTGCCAATCGAATAATCGACCACGCCCTTTCGATGTAAAATTCCCCCATCTTCACGTGGACACAAAACTGATGACAATTCGTCGAGCGTGGCGGTCGGTCCATGCATACCAGGTACATCTGGGATCAAGCCGGTAGAGTTGGCAATCGCCACCATTTCAATGGCTGTTTTCGAGCCGTCGACAAATTCCACAAGCATGCGCGCATTCATGTTTCTCTGTCGGGCTTCGGTTTCATACTCTTCCGGTACAGCATCCAGTTTCAGAGGATTGTTTTTGCCTTTTCCTGCTGCAACAACCATCATGCCCAGGCTGCGCGCAAAACCGATGATCTCGAGTGTACATGCCGGTTCATCACCTGCTGCTCCGGTATAGACGACACCTGCCTTACGCGCCTGCTCCTTTAAATATCTACCAATGGTAATGTCCGCTTCCACATTCAACATCACGATATGCTTGCCATTGCGCATTGCTTCCAGGGCAAACATCGTGCCGACATTGGGGTTTCCGGTCGCATCGACGACCACGTCCAACCGTCCTGCGGCCGCCAGCGCATCCAAATCCTCCGTAATCGCTACCTTGCCCGCTTCAATCGCTGCATCGATCTCGTTGGCGCTTGATGCATAGGTAAAATCATTCTCATCATAGCCCGCGATCTTCAGCGCCTCTACCGCGCCATCCGGCCGTATTTCCGAAATGGCTCCAATTCGAATACCCGGCATCAGCGAGACTTGAACGACGATATCCGTACCCATCTGACCCGCACCTGCCAGCCCGATTGTGACTGGCCCTTTTTCCTTGGCTCGAGCGAGCAACGCGTCAGCGAAATATGGATTGCTCATGCGGTTTCTCCTCCAAACCCGCAAAATGGATACAATAAACTATATGAACATATTAATTTTCAAAATGCAAAATTACACTATTTTTTCTGGTTGGGAGGATTCGGGATAAACAGACTTTTCAGAACATATTGAGGATAGCACTGGTCGTCTACCTACAACCTTTTCGTGAAACTGGCTAATAGTTGCGGAATTTGGGAATATCCTGACGCCTGAGATGTTCGATTGTTGGAATTTACGCTTTGCAATTGGCGCGTAGCTGAGCGCCATTGACATTGGTTAACGTTTCTAGTTCTATTGAACAATTAGGAAAGCCAAAAATTATTTTTCATCGTGGAGGAGGTCTCGATAGAATGATAATTGCGATTTGCCTTGCCGCCAGCGATGGAATGGGTGGGATCTGAATTGGCGCAAACAGATGTAGGAGATACTGTCGCCGCAGGGGGTGAACAGAAAGAAGCAGGGAGATTCAAGCTCTCTAACCTGTTTGGCGGTTCGACCGGTCCTCTTCTGGGGCTGATTGCCCTCTGTATCGTACTCAGCTTTGCTACGGATTCGTTCCTTTCGCTAAGAAACTTCCTGAATATCCTGGACCAGATAACTGTACTGGGGATTATCGCGGTCGGAATGACCTTTGTCATCCTGATAGGCGGAATTGACCTCTCAGTCGGCTCGGTGCTGGCACTGTCCATGATGGTCCTGGGTTATTTGAATATTGTTGCCGGCATGCCGATGGGCATCGCTATCATCGGCGCTTTGGCGGCTTCCGCTGTTGTGGGAATTGTCGCCGGAATTCTAATAACCGAATTCAAGGTTCCTGCCTTTGTGGCTACACTAGCCATGATGTCGATTGCCAGGGGCTTGGCAAACATGATCACCGATGGCTCGCAGCTCATCGGGTTCCCCCCATGGTTCAACCTGTCAGCGATAATTCGCCATGGCGGATTTCTGACAACCACTGTCGCGATAATGCTGGCGGTTTTTGTCGTTGCTATCCTATTCCAACGGTATCGCGCTGGCGGCAGGTCTCTTTACGCGATTGGCGGCAACCCGGAGGTTGCAAGACTGGCCGGCATTAATGTCAAGCGCTCAACGGTGCTTGTGTACATGTTTTGCGCCATGTTGGCCGGACTTGCCGGTGTCACGCTTGCGGCAAGGCTCGATGCGGTTCAACCAAGCATAGGTGTCGCATATGAACTTGATGCGATTGCCGCGGTTGTCATTGGCGGAACCAGCCTATCCGGTGGCACTGGCGGCGTCGGCGGCACAATCATTGGCGTGTTGATAATTGGCGTGCTTCGCAACGGGCTGAACCTGCTGAGCGTGTCACCATTCCTTCAATCCGTCATCATCGGCCTGGTCATTGTACTCGCCGTGGCAGCCGAAACTTTCAAGCATAGGAAGAAATGAGATCTCACAAATGGCTCGGGCTTGGGCTGTAACAGGTACCATTTGAAAAATGGACCAATTCAACAAGGAGGAGATATCCATGAAGTCAATCATCAAGGCAGTGTTCGCAGCTACCGCAATAGCAGGTATCGCTGGAACAGCGTCCGCTCAGGGAGTGGGCATCGAGAAAATCGGGCTTGCGGTTCCAAATCTTCAAGCTGATTACTTCAACCAGATCAAATTGGGCGTCGAAGGATACGCCAAAAAGCTCGGCATCGAGGTCATCACAGTCGATGCGAAGGGCGATACCAATACACAGGTCAGCCAGGTGCAGGATCTGTTGACACAGGGTATCGACGCTTTCATTTACATTCCCGCTGGCGCTGCCGCAGCAACCGTTCCGACGCGCCTCGCTCGGGCCGAAGGCATTCCGGTTATCAATGTTGACCGCGAGCCGGAAGGCGAGCCCGGCGATACCGTGATCTACGGAGAGAACATCCTTTCATCCTATGAAGTCTGTTCCCATCTGATCGGTCTGGCTGAAGGCAAAGGCAAAATGGTCATCATTCATGGCCAGAAGGGCACAACACCGGAAGTGCAGCGCTATGAAGGTTGCAAGCGCGCAATCGATGAAAATCCGGGAATTGAATTGGTCGATCAGCAATGGACCCAGATGTGGTCGCCGGACGAAGGTTTTTCCATCGGTCAGAACATGCTTCAGGCCCATCCGGACGTCAAAATCATATTTGGCCAGGCTGACGCTATCGCGATGGGTGCGGCCAAGGCAGTGGAAGGCGCAGGCTTGTCTGATCAAATTTTCGTCGGTGGTTATGACGGTGACGTAGCTGCTCTGGAATCACTGGCCAAATGCGACACGCCTTTCATCGTTACTGCAACGCAAAGCACCCAGGCAATGGGCGTATTGGCGGTGAACTCGGCAATTGCAGTGGTCAATGACGCGGTGGTTCCCGTGCGGCAAATTCCGAATGCGGTTCTGACCACTTGTGAAAACGCACAAAAGTTCGTTGAAAAACATCCGTGATGGAACTGGATTTCAGCGCAGGTTAATTGAGCAGCGCATTGGCTTCATCTGACGCTCCTGCATTACTTTCGCTTCGTGGGATCAGGAAGAGTTTTGGTCCCACTGAAGTACTGCACGGCGTCGACATGGACGTCCATCCAGGTGAGGTCGTAGCACTGCTTGGCGAGAATGGTGCCGGAAAATCGACGTTGTCGAACATTATTTCCGGCACTATCCAGCCCAGTTCGGGTGAAATGATGTGGCAAGGCGCAGCCTATTCTCCCGCACGTCCTAAAGAAGCCATCGAAGGTGGAATTGCCATGATTCACCAGGAGCTTCTTCTGTTGCCCCATCTCTCGATTGCTGAGAATATTTTTGTCGGCCGCTATCCGATGAAGCATGGCAAGGTTGATAGAGCGTTTATGGAGAAGCGTGCCCATCAGGGTCTCCAAAGACTCGGATTGAACATCTCTTCCAGACGACTGGTCGAAGGCCTGTCTACCGCCAATCAGCAACTAATTGAAATAGCCAAGGCTCTGACTCTGGATGCAAAATTGCTCATTCTTGATGAACCAACCGCTGCGCTGGGCGGGGCAGAGACAGAACTGCTGTTCAAGCAAGTCGAGCAGCTCAAGTCTGAAGGCGTCGGGATCATCTACATATCCCACAGGCTGGAAGAAATTCGCAAGATTGCCGATCGTATCGTGGTCCTGCGCGATGGCGACAAGGTCCAGGAGTTCGACAGCGCAAACGTTCCGGTCCGCTCTATCGTCGAGGCCATGGTTGGCCGCAGCCTTGAACGCATGTTTCCGGATATTCCATCTCCTGGTGAAGAGACATTACTGGATGTCAGGAATGTAAGTGCCTCGGACGGCTCATTTTCGGATGTCAGCTTCCGGGTAAATGCAGGTGAAATATTTGGAATCGCGGGACTGGTTGGCGCGGGGCGAACAGAACTAGTCCGGGCCATTACCGGAGCAGACGCGATTGCCACCGGTCAGGTATTCCTAAAAGGGCAGGAAGTCACTCCGAGAACACCAGCCGATGCCATCCGCAATGGTATGGTGCTTGTCCCGGAAGACCGAAAATTGCAGGGCCTGGTACTTGATCACAGTATCGAGGAAAACATCGGCTATGCCAACAGACAGTCGGTGACCAGTAGCGGATGGATAACCAAAGGCTGGGTCCGCAAATTTGCAGGCGAATGTATCGAGAAATTTGGTGTGAAGGGACAGGGTTGGCAGGATGCGGACGAGATGTCTGGCGGGAATCAGCAGAAAGTGGTGCTGGCTAAATGGCTCGCCCGCGATCCAGAGATTGTAGTCCTTGATGAACCGACAAGGGGGATCGATGTCGGCGCGCGCTCTACGATCTACGAGATTGTTGTCGAACTCGCGAGCAGGGGAATAGCAGTTGTGGTTGTCAGTTCCGATCTTGAAGAAGTGCTTGGTCTTTCAAACCGGATCATGGTGATGGCAGACGGGTCTGCCCAGGGTATTCTTGATCGCACTCAAGCCAATGATGTCTCGGTCATGGAACTCGCTACACAATTTCATTGAAGGTTTATGGCAAGGGAGAGCTCGAGGTGGCAAAAACGATACCTGAACAGTTCGACCTGACTGGACAAGTTGCACTTGTAACCGGTGCCGGTAGCGGAATTGGACAGGCAATCGCGATTGGCTTGGTACAAGCAGGGGCCGATGTCGCCTGCGTGGGGCATTTATCTAGCGGTGGATTGGAGAAGACCGCAGAGCTGATACGCAATATGGGACGAAATGCCGTGACCGTTGAAGCGTCGATTGAAGTTCCCGGTGACATGGAGACCGCAGTCGCCCGTACCGAGGCCGAACTCGGCGATTTGACGATTGCAGTAAACAATGCCGGTATCGCCAATGCAACGCCGGCTTTGGACATGTCGATTGAACAGTGGCGATCGCTGTATGCCGTCAACGTCGAAGGACTGTTTTTGTCTTGTCAGGCAGAAGCCAAGTCCATGTTGTCGAGAGGCAAGGGCTCCATCATCAACATCGCGTCCATGTCGGGAACGATCGCCAATCGTGGTCTGACCCAGGCACATTACAATTCCTCCAAGGCTGCCGTCATTCACATGACAAAGAGCCTGGCAACTGAGTGGGCTGCGCGCGGTGTAAGAGTAAATGCGATTAGTCCGGGCTATACGCTGACACCGATGAACAAACGGCCGGAAGTAGCAGAGCAATTGAAAGGCTTCGCAGCTGATACGCCGGTTCAGCGCGTGGCCGAGCCCGAAGAAATGGCCGGACCTGCTGTTTTCCTCGCAAGTGATGCATCGAGTTTTGTCACCGGTATCGACCTTATCGTCGATGGTGGTTTTGTATGTTGGTAGGAGGCTAAATCTTTGGACAAGCGCTTTTCAGGAAAAACTGCTGTCATAACCGGTGCCAGCGGCGGGATCGGTGCAGCAATCGCCAAACGCTTCGCCGACGAGGGAGCGAACGTCGTTGTCAGTGCAATCGATGACAGGGTCGAAGCAATAGCACAGGCGCTTCGAGAGGATGGGGCGAATGCCGAAGCCATGGTGGCAGATGTGTCGTTGATCGATGAGGTGAAGGAACTTTACAAATTTGCCGAGAACAAATTTGGCGAGATCAATATCTCCATCCAAAACGCAGGTGTCATCACGATCGCCAAGATTGAAGACATGACTGAGTCTGAGTGGGACCTGATCATGGATGTGAACACCAAGGGCGTGTTCCTGTGTTGTCAGGAAGCGATCGCCTGCATGCGCAAACATGGCAATGGTGGCGCGCTGATAAATACGGCATCAGGCCAGGCTCGGCAGGGGTTCATCTACACACCCCATTACGCGGCATCGAAATTCGGAGTTGTCGGGGTTACCCAAAGTCTGGCCAAGGAAGTCGCCAAGGAGCAAATAACGGTTAATGCAATTTGTCCCGGTATCATTGACACGGATATGTGGAGCTATAACGACGAAAAATGGGGCGAATTGCTTGGCGGATATGAGCCCGGAGGCCTGATGAACGATTGGGTAGAAAAACAGGTCCCCATCGGGCGGGTAGGAACAGGAGAAGATGTGGCTGGTCTGGTTGTTTTCCTGGCATCCAGGGACGCTGCCTACATTACCGGCCAGACCATCAACGTCGATGGCGGGCTGATCATGTCCTGAACTGGATCGCTGCGTCGGCTACCGCCGACCGCTTGTTACCCTCCCCGACCCAAAATCGAGGAGGCATCTTACGGTTGATGCCAACCGCCATCGGGTGGGCCTTATAATCCCGGCAAGTTGATCGGATCATAATATGTGTGGACGATTTGCACTTCATCATTCCTGGAATGAAATGCATGAAAGCTACAATCTGATCCGGCCTGAGGATGTCGGAAGAAATGTCCCGCCCAGGTACAATATTGCGCCAACGCAGGATGTCTTGTTTGTCGCAAATGACCAATCAGACAGACGATTGCTGGAAGGTCGATGGTGGCTGGTTCCGTTCTGGGCAAAGGAAATTCCCAAGTGGACTTTGTTTAATGCCAGGAACGAGGATGCCTACAAGAAGCCTGCCTTTCGGGAAGCCTTCAAATCAAGACGATGCCTTATCCCGGCAAGCGGGTTCTTTGAATGGACCAAGGCAGAAGATGGCGGCAAGGACCCGCATTACATCTATCTACCCGACCATCAGCCTTTCGCCTTTGCTGGCTTATGGGCAACTAACGACAAGCTCGAAATTACCAGCTGTACGATTTTGACGGCACCGGCAGTAGCGGAGATTGAGCATCTGCATCATCGCATGCCGATTATTCTGAACTCGGATCAATACGAACATTGGTTGGATGTTGATACCGGAGTGGACAAGGCGAGAGAGCTTCTCAAACACAGTCGAGGCACTGAGCTGGTCAGCCATCGTGTTAGCAGAGCCGTGAACAATAGCCGGGCATCAGGAGCGGAACTGATTGAGGCCTTAAGCTAAGGCTACTTGTTCGCTCTATAGGCGGTGAGAATTTCATCACCCAATTGTTTCAACACATTTACTTCTTCCTGGGCAATGACACCATCTGCACGTATCAACTGTTCTCCGACCGAAATAAGTTCGGATATTTCATTTTTAGAAAGTTTACCTAACGCGGGAATAACTTCATCAGCTACAATTCGGTCAGGATAAAATCGGCGAATCCAACTGTCTGTACGAGCTATGTGTTCAGGTGTGTCGGCCAATCCGTTTCCAACCATCAGGCCATAAATATAATTCGTGATAATGTCGTTCTCTCTTTTTGCTGCATGACCGTCGCATAGAGCGATAGTACGCAGAAAAGTTACTTGTGGGATTAGTGGCTCCCGCTGGGCAATGTCGGGCGTTTCCGCCCATGCCACCGTACCACGACCGACTGCATGAGGTTTCGCATCAGCGGGTTTGCCGTTCTCAAAATCAAACATGCCTGATATCCGATCAAGACTGAACGTTCGGTGGGCCTCACGTTCAAAGCAATACGCGTACATGTAACCATCTTTGAAATTCTTGACGGCCACACGTCTGGTGCTTTGTAAACCTTGCTCATCCGTGTATTCAATTATGTAGCAATCATGATCGACCCACTTGGCAGGAATATCGCGTTCCGGCTCATCGCGGTCTGGCAAGACCAGTGCTCTCTCGATAGGCACCTTGATTTTCCTGAATAGTTTCAAAAACATTGCGTTACTCAAATTGTGACAAGTCTGGTAAGTGTCATTAGTAGACAGTGAATCTATTTCAGCATTCAAATCAACTTCTGACAATCTTCAACGCATCACCTTAACAATGCGCTTCAAAGTACCATGATTGTATCATAACCTTCTGAATAGTCTCGATCCGAAACACTGACCGGACAGTTCGTTATGCCAAGATTTTTGTTGTTGTTAGCTTTCCTTGTAATCTTACCTGCAACCTCAAGGGCTGAAATAAAATGCGAGCCATTCACCATTTATCTGGAAGAGCTTTCGATCAAAAGTGCCGGTAATGCTGTTGGGGATGTTGGCATCGGTCAGGTGAAGGTATTTGCCGCAGACCAAACTCATCTTGGCTTCCAAATCGTGACAACAATGATCGCGCCGGGAGCGAATTCCAAGGAAAGGCGATTGATCGTAAATGCTTACCTCACACTTGGGGATAATCAGCTTAATTATAGCGGCACCTATCCCGCGCCAAACGAAGCAGACAGTGTACCAGGGTTCGAGACCGAGCTCGCTGTAACTGGAGGCACTGGTGTGTTCAATGGTGCGTTCGGTCAGGTAAGCTTTGTAACAAAAGACAGCCGACGCGCAGCGGAGTTTGATATCTCCTGCAACAGGTGATGTTAGGCTTTGTACGGCCCTTCCGATTCGTCACGACAGGTCGCTATTGAAGATAGAAATGCAGACCTTCCAAGTGCCATCCGTTTGGCGTTTCAAGACATTCACAAACTTGCCTTTCTCTGGCGGCTTAGAATCAGAAATCGCAAACAATCCTACCTGATAGGCAGTATCGCCATCCACGCCGAACTCGATCAACTCATTGGTGTGACTTCCGCCAGTATTTTGCTTCATTCGCGATTGATAGGCTTCTATGAATGCCTCTCTGCCACGCAGCATGGGTTCTCCCGGTGCCAGCAACATTACGTCTTCCGTAAAAAAAGCGGCACACCCCACAGCGTCACCTCGATTAAATGCCTGATTATAGGCTTCATCAAAGTCTTCAAGCACCTGCTTCATATCCATGACTATACCTTTCAAAGCCCACACTAGAGAAGGAGCAAAGATGTCTCCCCAAAGCCCGATAGTGCATCCAACAAGGCTTGAACGCCAGATTGAATGTTATCGTAATCTCAACACACGCCCATTCGGAGAGGAACCTATTTTTGTAAAGTACTGCTGTTTAGAGATTGGAAGGGGGAGCGTGACTTCTACGAAATTCAAATTGAGCGTTTAAGAAATAGCCATCGATGGTGGTTTCTCTTCTACAAAGATTTTTAGCAGGGAAACCGCCAAATGCGATCTGACTTCCCTCCCACCTGTGGGGGTCCGCTGCCTCTTGGCAGCTCCCGCCCCTTGAGGGATTCCACACCACACCCCCACCCAACAACCTGAAAAACAAAAGAAAAATCTGGTAGCGGAGGAGGGACTTGAACCCCCGACACGCGGATTATGATTTAGTCTGGGCTCTTGTTCAAACCGCCCCAAATCGACCCATTCCGTTCAATATGTTTTTGAAACTGTTCGGAAAATGGTGCTCAAACTGCCCCATTTCATTCCAAATCGACCCATTCAAGCCCACCTGTTTTTGACTCCCATATGAAACCCAGGTGCAATTAAACAGAATGCGGGAGCTGGTCGCCAATTCCAGACCTATTGGTAGACACGCAGTGATGTCTGCTGTCGGCCCAAATGTATGTACCGGCTGCTGTTCGCAAGCGACGTTTTGCATGCTTCTGGAAGTCGCTCATATGTATCCGGCCTGTTGATCGACACGCGGGTCGTGGCCTAGTTGGGGTTACGCTCGCACCGTGGTCTCATTAGCTGCAAGGCCGATTATGACCGAATGGGCCGTCAGACTCTGGGGGCGTATTGTTCCGTTCCATGCATTACGTTTTTCGCGAACTTCTTTGGGTGATCGCCTGGCTTAAACGCCGACCATCACTGCATCTCGATCAATATCAAATGACTTTCCGTAGCGCAGGACGCTCCATGCGATGCGCGCAAGCTTGTTGGCGAGCGCGACCGCCAACTTGTTGCGGATCATACGTTCCGATGCTCGAGTGAGCCATTCGCCGAAGCTAAACATTGGCCAGTTGTGCGGTCGCATTAAAATGACCTTGGCAGCCTGAACGAACAGCATGCGCAGATAACGGCTGCCGCGTTTCGATATCATTGGGTCGCCATCATGGCCAGACTCGATTCCAGCAGCCAATTCACCGGAACTACATGCTTTGGACCTAATCGGACATCGCCCTGACCAGTTCCGCGACACGCGCGGCGTTGTTCGCTGCTGTCGTACCATCCGCCTGACACATATTGTTCTCAAAGCCGATGCGGGCCTTTCCCCCGAGATAGAAAGCACGTTTGAGACAGGCCGTTTCGTTTGGCCCGAAAGCGCAAACCGCCCACTCAGCCTCGGGGCGCAGTCGTTTCAGCCTAATTAGCATAGGAGAAAGATCTTCTGGCACGCTCAGATGACCTGGCGAGTAGCTTCCCAACACCAGGAGTACTTGAAAGTCATGCGATGACGTTGGTTCCTCACCCACAAAACGCGCCCAGCAGTCCAAGTCTTGCTGGTCGTAAAGGATATGCTGCACAGCGATACCCGCAGCCCTTGCCCATCGATAAAAATCCCGCACAGCCTTCTGATCCGCCGCCTGCGCCAGTTCACGGAATGCGACTGAGACCGCCTGAGGCCTGACCTTTTTTACCAGCGCCATCTGTGTTTCTGGAGTATATCGGCTCACCGCTTCGGTTGTGATCTGTACCAGCATGTCTGGCACCTGCCACCGCATCTCGGCCTGCAATTCCCGGTAAAGACCTACATCCAGCACGTGCTGTTCGTTTGCATCGCGTACATGGGCATGCAAGCCATCAGCGCCTGCAGCATGGCAGGCTTTGGCTGTTTGCACAATCTCTTCGATTGTGACCGGCAGTGCCGGATGGTCGGCTTTATTCAGGCGCGCCCCATTAGGCGCGACCATGATGCGAGGAAGAGATTTCATTGAATGAACGCTTTCTCAATCGCCGCGCCAAGCTTGTCGATTAGTTCTTCCAGCTGCAGGTCTTCGATGATGAAAGGCGGCGCCAATAGGACGTGATCGCCCTGTTTGCCATCTATCGTTCCACCCATCGGGTAGCACATCAGCCCCTCAGACATGGCCGCCACTTTGACCTTTCTGTTGATTGCCTGAGACGGATGGAACGGGGTCTTGCTGTCGCGATCCTCAACGATTTCTAGCCCGATGAACAATCCGCGCCCCCGAATATCACCGATATGCGGGTGATCGCCGAATTGCTGCTGCGCTAACTTTTGCAAGGCGTTGCCGCGAGCGCGGACCTGCGCCAGCATCTGCGGTTGCGCGATCTGGGCCAAAACCGCATTCGCCGCCGCCGTTGCTGTGGGATGCCCAAGATAGGTGTGCCCGTGCTGAAAGAAGCCGCTGCCATTGGCGATCGCGTCGAAAATCTCGGACGTGCACAGCATCGCGCCAATCGGTTGATAGCCCGCACCCAAGCCCTTGGCGATGGTTATGATATCGGGGGCGATGCCATCCTGCTCGCAGGCAAAAAGGCTGCCAGTACGACCCATGCCACACATGACTTCATCGAGGATCAACAAAATACCGTAGTGATCACATATCTCTCGAATGCGCTTGAAATAACCTTCAACCGCAGGCACAGCTCCGAGCGTCGCGCCGACCACCGGTTCGGCGACAAAGGCCATGACTGTCTCGGGGCCAAGGCGCTCAATCTCAGTCTGCAACTCCTCGGCGACCCGTTTGCCAAAGTCAACAGGGCTCTCACCGTCTGATTTCAGGCGATATTCATAGCAGGGCGAGATATGGCTAACCCCAATCAGCAACGGGTCGAATTGCGCCCGGCGCCAAGCATTTCCGCCCGTAGCCAACGCACCTAGCGTATTGCCGTGATAACTTTGCCTGCGCGCAACAATGCGATGCCGGCGCGTTTCGGCCTTCTCCAAGAAATATTGCCGCGCAAGTTTCAGTGCAGCCTCAATTGCCTCCGAGCCGCTGGAGACAATATAGACATGCGAGATCTCACCCGGTGCAAGTGTCGCCAGCGTCCTTGCCAATTCTTCAGTCGGCTCCGTGGTGAAAAAACCGGTATGTGCATAGGCCAACGTGTCGATCTGCCGGTGCAAGGCTTCACGCACCCTGGCATTGGAATGGCCCAGACAAGATACCGCTGCGCCGCCGCAGGCATCCAGATAGCGCTTGCCAGTGTCATCCGTGATGTAGCATCCCTCCCCGGATCGCGCCTTGGGAAAAGTCGCGAGAGAGTTTCGATGAAAAACAGCCGTCATTTGAAGGGTTCCAAACCAGATTTGTAGATATTTTGCAATAATATTTGCGTAAATAGTTTACATTTTAATATTTTTGCATATGTTGGTCATTCAGACAACAAGAAACTGCGAACGGCTCATCCATATCTCGCAAAACAGGAGGCTTCATGAAAACGATACTTAAATTCGCTGCAGCCGTAGCGCTGGCCATCTCGGCCTCGACGGTAAAGGCTGACGACTTGATCGTCGCAACTGACACAGCATTCGTGCCGTTTGAATTCAAAGAGGGCGACAAATATGTCGGGTTTGACATCGACATGTGGGATGCCATCGCCTCAGATCTTGGCGTGACCTACGAACTGCGCCCGATGGATTTCAATGGCATTATTCCAGCGTTGCAAACCGGTCAGGTCGATGTGGCCCTCGCTGGCATCACCATAAAAGATTCCCGCAAAGAGGTCATCGATTTCTCCGATGGCTATTATGACAGCGGGTTCCTCCTGATGGTCCCTGCGGATAGCGACATAACCGGTGAAGCTGATATTGCCGGCAAGTCTGTCGCGCTGAAAACGGGTACTTCGGCGGCGGATTATGCCAACGAAAATTTCAAAGCCAGCGAGCTGCGCCTATTCCCAAATGTCGACAACGCTTATCTGGAACTTCGTACCGGGCGGGTCGACGCCGCGATGCATGATACGCCCAATGTGCTCTACTACATCGCGAACGCGGGCGATGGTGAGGTCAAAGCCGTCGGCAAGCAGATGATGGCTCATGAATACGGAATCGGCTTTCCAAAGGGCAGCGACCTTGTCGAGAAAGTGAATGCCTCGCTCGCCGCCATGAAGGCCGATGGCCGCTATGACGCCATCTACGAAAAGTGGTTCGGCACCAAACCAACCAACTAGTTTTTCCTTGAAACTAAACTTGGTTCGCGTCGCTCTATGACGCGAACCCTTTTGGAGAGCAACTTGCAGGTCGACTGGTCCGTCATTTTTGACTTCATCCCGCAACTCATCGCCGGATCGAAAGTCACCATCTATATTACCGTTCTTGGCCTTTTTGGCGGCATTATCGTGGGGTTCATCGCCGGATTGATGCGGGCCTATGGCGGGCGCATACTGAATTCCGTAGCCTTTGTCTACATCGAGATCATCCGCGGAACACCGATCGTTGTGCAGGTGATGTTCCTCTATTTTGCCCTGCCCGTTCTGGCCAATGTCAGAATTGATCCGATGTCGGCCGCGATCCTTGCGATTATCGTGAATGCCGGCGCTTATATCGCTGAAATCGTCCGTGGCGCGTTTCAGTCAATCTCTAGGGGCCTGACCGAAGCCGGGTTGGCCATCGGGTTGCCGCATTGGAAAGTGTTGCTCTACATCGTCGGCCCCATCGCGTTCCGTCGCATGATCCCACCGCTCGGCAATCAATTCATCGTCAGCTTGAAAGACACCTCGCTCTTCATCGTGATCGGCGTTGGAGAATTAACCCGGACCGGGCAGGAAATCATGGCAGCTAATTTCCGCGCCGTCGAAATCTGGACCGCTATTGCGGTTTGCTACCTGATCATGACCGGCGCCATGACGATTGGGCTGCGCATAATCGAAAAAAGGATGAGGATCCTGTGAGCTTCATCGAATTCAAAAACACCAGCAAATCGTTTGGGTCTCTTTCTGTGTTAAATGAGGTCAATCTCTCAATCAACCGGGGCGAAGTTGTCGTGCTAATTGGGCCCTCGGGCTCGGGCAAGTCCACATTGCTGCGCTGTATCAACGGGCTCGAAGAGATCACAGGCGGCGACTTGATTGTAGATGGCATGTCAGTAACAGGCGGCAGCCGGCAGCTGTGCGAAATCCGGCAGGAAGCCGGAATGGTCTTTCAGCAGTTCAATCTGTTTCCGCAAATGACGGCAATACAAAACGTGGATCTGGGCCCCCGAAAGGTGCGCGGATATTCGAAAGCCAGGGCAAAAGAGCTGGCTCGTGAATTGCTGGCAAAAGTCGGGCTATCAGACAAGGGAGATCACTTCCCGTCTGAGCTCTCCGGTGGTCAACAACAGCGCGTCGCCATTGCACGTGCTCTGGCGGTCAAACCGAAGGTGATGTTGTTCGACGAACCGACCTCGGCGCTGGACCCTGAGCTGAAGCAAGAAGTGTTGAACGTCATGCTGCAGCTCGCGAAAGAGGGCATGACCATGGTTGTCGTCACCCATGAAATGAGCTTTGCCAAGCAGGTCGGTACTCGGTTGATCTTTATGGAAAACGGAAAGATTGCTGTTGATGACGAGCCGCGAAAGGTGATCGATACGCCTCCCAACCCGCGGATGAAAGATTTCCTCAATCATGTCGAATGATGTCAATGACATTGGCTGGTGCGTGGCATCCGGAACCCGGCAAGAAATTGGCGAGACACTGGGACGGCACGGCAAACACGCCGTTCAGACCCATCTTGTCCGTTCCGACATTTGGGCCCAGGTGACGTCGACCATCCATGATCCTGTATTGGCCCGCGTTAAACAGAGGCTTCAACGCACCTATCCCGGCAGCCTGAGTGAGCTTGAAGGAATGGCGACCGGGCTGGATCTGCCTTTTCGTGATGTGCTTGCCTGGAATTGCCGGGGAGACATTCTTGCGTCTGTTCCGGACGGGTGTACAACCGTCCAGTTGCCCGGCGATGATATCACCATCGCGCACAATGAAGATGGGCTGCCCTTTTTTCGGGGCAGTTGTTTCATCGCGGATGTAAAGCCCGCAGATGGGCTAGCCTTTTACGCATTTTGCTATCCTGGATCCATCCCGGGTCACACATTTGCCTGGAACGACGCAGGATTGGTGATGACCGTTAACAATATGCGGCTGCTTGATGTCCAAGCCGAAACGTCCAGAATGGTCATCTGCAGGGAAGCGCTCAGCGCGATTTCGATTGACGATACCGTCGAGAAATTGAAAGAGAATCCCAATTGCGGCGGCTTTCATATGTCCCTTGCCCAAGTTGGGGATCCGCGCCTTCTGAGTGTCGAATATGGGGCTGGCGCGGCTTCTGTGCGCCCGGTGACGAAGGCCTCGCTACACGCCAACCATGCGCTGCACCTTTGCCACCACAACCAGCAAATTACACAGTCATCAAGGGATCGGCAGCAGCGCGGCACCGAGCTGCTGGAAGATGAACACAAGGACAGCCTTGAGATTTTAAGGGATGCCTCGGGCGCTGGCCTGCCTATTTGGCGCAATGATCCGAATGATCCGGACCACGAAAACACCCTTGCAACATCCATCTTTCATGTTTCAAATAACCAACTTCATTGGAAGATCTATAACAGCAAGAGCGGGGACCCTACCTATAGCGCCCGATAAAATACAAAACAGCCCTCCTCCAAATTCCATCGAAGAACTGCGCGCGCTTTTGGTGGCAATCACGCGCGGCGAGACCGATGTTATTCTGGGCAAGAAAGCGCGGCAGGCGTTGGCGTTGATCTTGGATCTTCAAGGCAGTCCAGATCTGCTGTCTATCACGAAATTGTCGCGCCGTGTGGGTACCAACCCGTCCACCATTACCCGATTGGCTCGCAGCCTTGGATATCGGGGCTTCGGAGACTTTCAAAAGGTCCTATTCGATTCCTCTGCTGCTGTGCCTGGTGCGTTCTACCTCAATAAGGTACGGGACGCTCTGACAGATTCGGAATCGACCACCCGACAGCGCGCCGCACAACTCTGCCATGAAAACCAAGCCAATATCGATCGCTTTGTGGATGCCTTTGACATCGAAAGCTTCGAGAAAGCCGTAAGCATGATCACCGCCGCCCCACGCGTCAGTGTTTGCGGCATTCGCCAGTTTCACTCACTGGCGGCATTTCTGGTCTACGGGCTCCGATTGATCCGCGGCGACGTCGCAATACTCAACGCCAACGCTCTGGGTGCCGCAGAAGAGCTCAGCGCTATGGAGGCGGGCGATGTCTGTATCGTCGTGACGGTGGCCCCCTATTCACGCGAGGTTGTGCAGATTGCCAAGGCAGCCTCGGAGACGGGCCTGTCAGTTATCGCTCTCACCGATCTAGCCAGTTCTCCGCTCGTGAACTATGCCGACACAACGTTGTTTGCGTCGCACCAGAGTAGCTTTATCTCGAACTCCATAACCAGCTATTTCGCTGTCGCCGAGTGCCTTATCAATGCTGCGGCACTGGCTTCCCCTGAGCGCACTGAGCGAGCGCTGGAAGCGCGAGAGAGTTCCATAAATCGATTGGATATCGAGCAGGAGTGACAAGTTAGTTTGACCAATACAGGCGTGGGCAAGCTCAAAGCAGAAGTCTGGAAACGATCCGGCATTCTTCACTTTGGGCTCCGAGCAGAACTTCGCTGCTCTGCACCAGTTGCTATACGCCTAGTGTGGGTTTCGGCCCCTAGCTGCCGTTCGGCCGAAAGTCAATTATCGCAATCCGTCATCGTCAAAGCAGACATTCGGCGGCGGCAGATTTTTCCAGTCATTGTACTACTGCCATGCGGAGGGAGCGGACATGAGCTGCGGTTGGCAATCGCGATCATCTTCCGCTAAGAGACGAAGATGGCATACTCAAAAGAACAGTTTGACCAACTAGCAAATCCGAAGGGTCAGGCTGGTGCGGATATTCTGAAGCATTTGAACCGTGTGAATGCGAACATAAACCGTGTGACGCTCGAGACCTTGGGCGAGAAAGCCGGAACAAACGTTCTTGAGGTTGGGTTCGGAGGCGGAGCCTTACTGACTGAGGCCTTGACGCGCTTCCCTCATTCCAAGTTTCACGGCGTCGAAATCTCCTATCTTGCAGTAGATCAAGCGAAGCGTCTTTTCTCTGATGAAATTACAGCAGATAGAATGAGCCTTCACCATTTCGACGGCAATGTCCTGCCTTTCCTAGACAAGGCGTTCGATACGGTCATTGCGGTCAACGTCATCTACTTCGTTTTAAATCTGTCCGCGTTTTTGCAGGAAATGTCGCGCATCCTGAATGCCCAAGGAAGGTGTATTCTCGCATATGCAGAGAGGTCACCGGATAGCATCAGCCGTTTCGAAAGTAAACAAATTGAAGCAGCGCTTTTGGACGTCGGCTTCAAACGAACCAAGTCAAAATCTTCGCATGACAATGAGAATGGGGTCTTTCATTGCTCTGTTGGTTACATGCGAGATTAAGTTATTGGTTCCGAGCTGAAAATCGCCGCTCTGCATCAGTTGCTACAAGCTCGGTGTGGATTTCGGCCCAAAGCTGCCGTTCATAATGAAACCCAGTGCTACGGATAGGGGCTTCTCCAAAACGGACATCCGGCATATCTACTTAGGCTTTGGGCCCTACAGCGGGTTGCGCCCTATTTTGCTAAGCGACTCTAGCGCGCGCAGGTATGACCGTACCACTACATTCTCCAAACCCTATTCTATAACCATCACCAAATGCCGCGCCTCGAAGTGTCAACGTATCGCCGTCTTCCAAAAATGTGCGGGTGTACCCGGTGTCGAGTGTTAACGGTTCCTTTCCGGCCCAACTCAGTTCCAGCATGCTGCCTCGGTTTTTTCTTTCGGGCCCCGAAATGGTACCGGATCCTAGAAGGTCGCCCACACGCATCGGACACCCACAGGTCGTGTGGTGAGCAAGCTGCTGAGCAGCGGAGTAGTACATCTCGTTGTAATTGGTTCTTGAGATGATCGTTTCAGTTGCGCCTGCGGGTGCCAGACCAACCTCTAGCGAAATGTCATAAAGCATCGGACCGGGTTCTTGCAGGTAAGGCAGGAGTTCCTTCTCCCGTTCAGGTGTCGAAACACGGAAATCTTCAAGCGCGGCCTTTGTCACGAGCCAGGGGCTGATCGTGGTTGCGGTGGCCTTGGCCTGAAATGGTCCGAGCGGTTGATACTCCCAGGCCTGAATGTCCCTTGCCGACCAGTCGTTTAAGAGCACATAGCCAAATATCATGTCGTCGGCTTCCTGCACCGAGACCGGTCCATGTGACGACTGGCCGACTATCGCACCCATCTCGAGCTCAAGGTCGAAGCGTTTCGACGGTTCGAAAACCGGCATTTCCATGTCCGGACCCTTGAGCTGGCCATGAGGGCGAACGACATCTGTGCCGCTCACCACCACCGACGACGCGCGTCCATTGTAGCCGATTGGGATATGAAGCCAGTTGGGCGGCAATGCATTTGCGGGGTCGCGGAACAGGCTGCCGACATTAAAGGCATGGTGTCGGCCAGCATAGAAATCGGTGTATTCGGCAACGTTGAAGGGCATGTGCAGCGTCGCCTCGGACATTGGGACCGAGTAGGTCAGTAGCGTGTCGCGTGTGGCCTCATCCGCGTCTTCAGACAACATCGCGGTCAGCTTGTCTCGGAAGGTGGCCCAAGCGGTGGGGCCGAGTTTCATGAATTCGTTCCACGCAGACGAGTCGAGCACATCCACATCTGGGTCCGCCCGCAAGAGGCCTGCAGCCTCAAGCCGGGTTGCGTCGATTATCCGGTCTCCGATTGCCACACCACAATGCATTAACCCGTTGTCACCCACGGAAAAAACGCCATACGGTAGGTTGTTCAGCGGAAAGTCTGTCTCGGCGGAATTGGCACTTTCGATCCAGGAACGTTTCATGTCAGTCATTGGGGGCTCGCATCGGGTTGCTTGTCGGGATGTGCGGCTGCTATGGCCGGAAGCGCAAGGCAAGCGGCGTCCACACGGTTGAGTTTTGGGTAGGGGGTCATGTCGAACCCCCAGCGTTTGGCGTTATAGAGTTGGGCGACCAAGCATAAGTCGGCAATGTCAGGTGTCTCACCGAAGCAGAACGTGGTGTGGTCGTCAATCTGGGCCTCGAGCGCCGAACAGCCTTCGGCCATCCAGTGAAGCATCCAGTCGCGCACGTTATCGTCAGACAACCCGTGTTTGGATTTCAGGAACTTCACAACACGCAAATTGTTCACCGGATGCACATCAAGTGCGAACGTATGGGCCGCCGTAAGCACTCGAGCTCGGTCAAGGGGGGCAATCGGGATCAGACGCGGTTTGGGCACAAGCGCATCGAGGTATTCCAAAATGGCAAGCGACTGCGTTAGCACGGTGCCGTCTTCGAGCACCATGGTCGGCATGGCTTGGCCGGGGTACAGAGCTTTGTAACCCTCGGATCGGTGCTCACTCTTCAGAAGGTTCACCGGCACCGACTCGTAGTCGAAAC